>VAYE01000287.1 GCA_005883235.1 Actinomycetota bacterium | reverse complement strand
CAGGTGCTCGCGGAGCACGGCGTGCGGCAGCTCCACGTCGCCGAGACGGAGAAGTACGCGCACGTGACGTACTTCTTCAACGGCGGCCGCGAGGAGGAGTGGGACGGCGAGAGGCGGATCCTCGTGCCCTCGCCCCGGGACGTCCCGAGCTACGACCACAAGCCGGAGATGTCCGCGCAGGAGGTGTCGCGGCGGTTCTGCGACGAGATCGGGAACGGGTACGGCTTCGGCGTCGTCAACTTCGCCAACCCGGACATGGTCGGCCACACTGGGTCGATTCCGGCGGTCGTAAAGGCGGTCGAGACGACGGATGCGTGCCTCGGCGAGGTGGTGGAGGCCGTCGAGCGGGCGGGCGGGGTCTCGCTCGTCACCGCCGACCACGGGAATGCCGAACAGATGCTCGAGCCAGATGGCACGAGCCCGCACACCGCACACACGTCCAACCCCGTTCCACTGGTCGTCACCGCCCCCGATGTGAGGATCGCCCCGGGCGGGGAGCTGGCCGATCTTGCCCCTACAGTCCTGGCGTTTCTCGGTCTTGCACAGCCTTTACAAATGAGCGGCCAAAACGTGATTTCTCCAAACCCTTAGGGGCTATACTCCGCCGGCTTTGGCCCTCACACAGCCCGATCCCGGAGTCCTGCGGAAGGCGCAAAAGGGGGACGAGCGCGCTTTCTCGCTGATTCTGCGCGCCTACGAAGTGCCCGTCTTCAACTACGTGCTCCGTCTAGTGGGGGACCGGTCCCTCGCCGAGGACCTGACGCAGGAGGTGTTCCTCCGCGTCTTCCAGGGCCTGCCGCGCTTCTCGCTCCGCTCGAAGTTCACGACCTGGCTCTTCCAGGTGACGAAGAACCGGGTCCTCGACGAGCTGCGGGCCGTCGAGCGCCGCCCGCGCGCCGTCGTGGCGCTCGAGGACATCCCGCCGCTCGAGGTCGTCGACGCGCCGTTCGAGCGGCTCGAGGCGATCGACGCCGTCTGGCGCGCGGTCGAGGCTCTCACCGTCGATCTCAAGATGGCGCTCCTCCTCCGCGACGTGGTCGGGCTCTCGTACACGGAGATCGCGGACGCGCTCGAGATCACGCTTGCCACGGTGAAGTGGCGCATCTACAAGGCGCGCGAAGAGGTCCAGCTCGCACTCGCCCGCGAGGGCATCACGATCGGCAGCACCCAGGCTGAGCCGGTCGGCGCCCGTCTCTAGGGCGGCTCCGGCGGCGCGCCGCCTCCTCTTCCTCCTGCTGATCGGACTCGTTCTGGCTTCGGTCGCGGCGGCCGCGCGTCGGCCCACTGCGCCCGAGCGGAAGGCGATCCTCCGCGCGATGCCCGCCTACTGGCGCACGGTGCCGAAGGCGTGCGTGAGCCTCATCGTCCGCGTCTCGAACAACGGCCGCTACGCGAAGGTCACGCCTCGCATCAGCACCGCCCGCGCCTGCCTCCCCTACCAGGGCAACGGCTACCACCTCTTCAAGCGCGTCACGGCCTCGCGCTGGCGGAAGATCTTCGTGGGATCCGATCTGCCTCCGTGCACGCTCCGCGTGCCGCCGGACCTGATCCGCTGCGTGAACGCTCCCTAGTCGTAGGAGGGTTCGGCGAAATATCGCTTGTGTCGCGCGAAGCGCGCTGCCGAACGACATTCCGCCAAACCCTCCTAGCGGGAGTACCGACGCAGCCAGCTCGCGAGCTCGCGGGCCTGGACGGCAGGGTCCTGGGAGCGCGCGAGCGGCTGCACGCGCGGGGCAGGGCCGGGCTTCGAGCCGCCATTGGTCGAGAGCGTCAGTCCGAGGACCAGCCCGACTGCGGCGACGACGAGCGCCGCTGCGGCGACCAGGATCCGCCTGGGTACGCGCGCCCGCGCCGGCGCGCCGAGCGGCAGCGTCACGGGTTCAGGTGGGCTCCCGAGCCGGCGGGCGAGCTCGGCGGCCGACTGGGGGCGGGCGGCCGGGTCGGGAGCGAGCGCTTGGAACACGGCCTGCTCGAGGCCAGGCGGCACGTTCGCGAGCGGCGGCGGGAGCGTGCGCGGCGCCGCCAAGTCGGCGACCGATTCCACGACGTACGGCGGCCGGCCGGCCAGGAGCTCGTAGAGCACGACCCCGAGCGAGTAGACGTCGGTCGCGGGCGTGATCTCGCCGTCCGCCGTCTGCTCGGGCGCGAGGTACGCCGCAGTGCCGAGCAGCGTCCCGGCCTCGGTGAGCCGCGTCGACTCCGCCGCCCACGCGATGCCGAAGTCGGCCACCTTCACGGTCCCGTCGGGTGTGACGAGGAGGTTCTGCGGCTTCACGTCGCGATGGACGAGTCCCGCCCGGTGCGCGTGCTCGAGGCCGGCGCAGGCCTGGATGACGATCTCGACCGCCTCCGCCGGCGGCAGGTTGCCTCGGCGCAGCAGCAGGTCGGCGACGGTCTCGCTCTCGACGTACTCCATGACGATGAACGGAACGCCCTCGTCGTCGCCCGCGTCGAAGACGCTCACGACGTTCGGGTGAGCGAGGCGCGCAGCGAGGCGCGATTCCCGTACGAAGCGTCGCCGCAGCGTGTCGTCCGCGGCGAGGTGTTGGGCGAGGATCTTCACCGCAACCGATCGCTCGAGCTCGCTGTCCTGCGCGAGGTAGACGGAGGCCATTCCCCCGTGCCCGAGCGTCCGCTCGAGCCGGTAGCGACCGCCGGCGACCGTCTCGGCGCTCAATCGCCGCCGCCCTCGCCGCCGTGCTTCTTGTTCCCCTTCCCGTGCCCGTGGCCAGTCTCCTTGCCGGACGACCGCGGCGGCTGCGGCGGCGGCGGCGCGCAAGAGATCCCCGCGACGAGCGACGTCGCGGCGCCCTGGATCTCCTCCTGAAAAGGCGCCGGCA
>VAYE01000276.1 GCA_005883235.1 Actinomycetota bacterium | reverse complement strand
CCGCGTTCGCTGCGGTGGAGTGGCGGCAGCTCGGCCTGCGCATGGTGTTCGGGTCGTACGGCCCCGGAGGGGCTCGCCCCTGTCGCGCGCGCCGAGCCGTCTTCCTGGACAACGCGGGGGCCCACGGCAAACAGTGGCAGACAAGCCTCGGGCTGCGGGTCGGAGATTCGGTCGCCAAGCTCCGCCGGCTCTACCCGCAGGCGCGGTTGCGCACGTACACACGCGGCGTCGCACCCGTGCGTGGCTGGTGGCTGGTCGTCCGGACGAGTCACCTTCCCGACTTCCACCAGCTTCCGGCACTGCTCGCGAAGACGCACGCGGGCCGCGTAACCGAGCTGGTCGTGAACGTCCACGCGGAAGGCGACTGAAAAGTCCTGTCCTCGGCGCGAAGACCCGGTTGACTGGCTCGACTAGGCGGCTAAGCCGACGGCACTACCGATGAGATTCGTGATGTCTCTGATCGCCGCCTTATTTGTCGCTATGGGCACCGCCGGTGCGATACAAGCCGCACGTTCTCCAAGTGCCGCCGAGACCCTTCTAGGTGCGCCCCTCGGGGTGAGACGCGTCCGTGAACTCGCGGAACTCGCCGGTGACGAGGTACGCGGTCTGCTCGCCGATGTCCACCGCGTGGTCGCCGATCCGCTCCAGGCAGCGTGAGACGAGGAGCATCCGGAGGCCCCACTCGCGGGCGGACTCGTCCGTCCCGAGGCGAAGGATCTCGCCGGCGACGCGCCGGTTGGCGCGGTCGATCAGCTCGTCGAGCTCGACGAGCCGCTCCGCGCCTTCCAGGTCACGGTTCCCGAAGGAGTCGAGCGCGACGCGGATCATCTCCTCGGCGCGGGCGCCCATCTCGTCGATTCCCTCGACGAGCGCCCGGTCGGAGGCCAGGCCGTGCGCGAGCTTCGTGAGCTTCGCGATCGTCACGCAGTAGTCGCCCATGCGCTCGAGGTGCAGGTTGATGTGGAGCATGGCGAGGACGAGGCGGAGGTCTCCCGCCACCGGGGTCTGACGGGCGAGGAGAGTGTGGATGCTCTCCTGGCTCGAGGAGTAGCTCCCGTCGATCTCGTCGTCGAAGGCGATCACCTCGTCGGCGAGCTCGACGTCCTGAGCTTGCAGCGCACCGACGCAGGCCCGAAGCGACCGGAGCACGAGCTCGCCCTCCGCCTGGATCGCCGTCTCGAGCCGCCCGAGCTCCTCGTGGAACGTCGTCCGCATCCGGGTGCCCACGCTAGCGCGTTCCGTAGTTCACCACATCGAGACCACTTCGCCACGAAGCCGTAGCCCACGGGCGGAAGGCCCGTCCGTAGCGTGCGCTGCGACACCAACGAGAAGAGGAGAGAGATGAGACGAAGGGGAGTCACCTTCGCGCTGCTCGGAGCCGTGACGATCGCCGCGGTCACCGCGGCCGCCTCGCTCGCCGGCACGACGCGCGGAAGCTCGACGACGCTCAAGGGAGCGGGCAGCTCGTTCGTCGCTCCGCTCGTCGCTCAGTGGCAGGGCGCCTACAAGAGCGCCTCCGTCGAGTACAACCCGATCGGCTCCGGCGGCGGGATCGCCGCGATCACGGCCAGGAACGTCGACTTCGGGGCGAGCGACGCGCCGCTCTCGAAGGACGAGTTCTCCGCCTGCAAGGGCTGCGTCCAGATCCCCTGGGCGCTCTCGGCGACGGCGGTCCCCTACAACCTCGACCTGAAGGGCCGCCTGAAGCTGAACGGCAGCGTGCTCGCCGGGATCTACCTGGGCCAGATCAAGACGTGGAACGACGGGCGGATCAAGAAGCTCAACAAGGGCCTCAACCTGCCGTCGACGAAGATCACTCCCGTCTATCGCAGCGACAACAGCGGCACGTCGTACAACTTCACCGACTACCTCTCGAGCGCGAGCTCCACGTGGAAGAAGAAGGTCGGCGTCGGCGTGAACGCCAACTGGCCCGCCGGCATCGGCGCGCCGAAGTCGAATGGCGTCGCGGCGGCCGTCTCGCAGACGAAGGGCGCGATCGGCTACGTCGACGTCGCCTACGCGATCAAGAACCACCTGCCGTTCGCCGCGATGCAGAACAAGGCCGGCCGGTACACGCTGCCGGGGATCACGGGGATCCGCGCCGCGGCCGCGACGGTCACGAAGGTGCCGTCGTCGAACGAGATCTCGATCGTGAACCCGCCTCGCTCGGCCGGGTCGGCCTACCCGATCTGCACGTTCAGCTACGTGATCCTGCCGCTCAAGACGAGCAAGGCGGCCGACCTGCGCAAGTTCGTCTTCTGGGCGCTCACCTCCGGCCAGCAGTACGGGCCGAAGCTCCGCTTCGTGCCGATCCCGAACAAGGTGCTCGGCGCCTCGGAGAAAACCCTGAAGCGGGTCAAGAGCTAGGGCTTGGCGACTACGTCGCCGACCGTCGCCCGCGCCGCCGAGCTCGGGCGGCGCGGGCGCTTTCGTCCCGGTGACGCCACGCTCCACGGCGTCACCCTCGCGGCGGCTGTGTCCGCCGTCGCGCTGCTCTTCCTGATCGCCTGGAAGGTGATCGTGTCGATCGCGATCGCCCTCTTCCTGACGGAGCTCGCGCCCCGCTGGCTGCGCGGGCCGGTCGGCGCGCTCGTCGAGATGCTCGCGGCCGTCCCGAGCGTCGTCGTCGGCCTCTGGGGAATCCTCGTCCTCGGCCCGTTCGTCCAGGGCCACGTCGAGCCCTGGCTCAAGCGGACGCTCGGGTTCCTCCCGCTCTTCCGGGGCGACCCGTCGATCTTCGGGCTGCTCCCGGCGATCCTCGTGCTCACGATCATGATCACGCCGATCGTCTCGAGCGTCTCGCGCGAGCTCTTCCTCGGCGTGCCGCGTGAGCCGTCGGCGAGGCGATCGCCGTCACCCAGGTGATCGGCGGCAGCGTCGCGATCCACTGGTCGCTCTTCCAGCCCGGCGACACGCTCGCCAGCCGGATCGCGAGCCAGTACCAGGGCGCGACGACCCGGCTCCAGATCGGCTCGATCGCGTACCTCGCCACGATCCTGCTCGTCTTCTCGCTCCTCGCCAACGTCGCGGCGCAGGCGATCGTCCGCAAGTTCGCGCGCCGCCGGCCGGTGATCCGATGAGCGCTCGCCGCGACCTGCTGCCGGTGAATGCGGACGGATTGCGGCGGCGTCGGGCGGTCAACCGGGTGATGGAGGCGATCGCGACCCTCGCGGCGTTCGCCGCCGTCGGCGTGCTCGCGATCATGGTGATCTCGGTCGCACGACGCGGCGGCGCGGCGATCAACTTCAGCCTCTTCACGAAGACGCCGCACCCGTTCAGCTTCACGAACGAGCCGAGCGGGCTCGCGAACGCCTTCGTCGGGACGTTCGTGATCGTCGGCTTCGCGACGGCGATAGCCGTGCCGGTCGGCGTCCTCTCCGCGATCTACCTGGCCGAGTTCGCCCGCGCGCGTGTCGCCTTCGCGATCGCCCTCGCGCTCGACGTCCTGAACGGCGTGCCGGCGATCGTGGTCGGCATCTTCGTCTTCGCGCTGATCGTCCTCCACCACGGCCAGAGCGCGCTCGCGGGCTCGTTCGCGCTCTCGATCCTGATGATCCCGCTGATCGCGCGGGCGACGCAGGAGGTGCTCGCGCTCGTCCCGCAGACGACCCGCGAGGCCTCGCTCGGCCTCGGCGTGAGCCGCTGGCGCACGACGCTCGGCGTCGTGCTGCCGCAGACCGTCGGCGGCATCGTCACCGGGACGACGCTCGCGGTCGCCCGCGTGGCCGGCGAGACGGCGCCGCTCCTCTTCACGTCGTCGATCGTCGGCGACAAGCTCCAGTGGAGCCCGCACCAGGCGCTCGCGTCGGTTCCGCTCAAGATCTTCGAGTACTCGGAGTCGCCTGATCCTAAGGACCACGCTCAGGCCTGGGCCGCGGCGCTCGTGCTGATCGGGTTCGTCCTGGTGGCGAGCCTGACGGCGCGGGCGCTGACGGCGCGGAGCCGGCGCCGGATGGGCTTGCACCGCTGATGAAAGAGCAAGAATGATCGCCACCGTGCCCGCCGACCCGCAGCCCCGCGTCGACGTCGCGACGCCCCAGGCCACGCTGCCGCCGCCCGAGCGGCGCGAGACGGTCTTCGAGATCCAGGGCCTGACCGCGAGCTACGGCGCGACGCCGGCGCTCAGCGACGTCGGCATGCAGATCTACGAGAACCTCGTCACCGCGGTGATCGGGCCGTCCGGCTGCGGCAAGAGCACCTTCATCCGCTGCCTGAATCGCATGAACGACCTCGTGCCGAGCTTCCGGTCCGAGGGCGAGGTCCTCTACCACGGCGTCGACCTGCTCGGCGCGGGCGTCGACCCGGTCGCCGTGCGGCGCCGGATCGGGATGGTCTTCCAGAAGCCGAACCCGTTCCCGAAGTCGATCTACGACAACGTCGCGTTCGGCCTGCGCGCCCTCGGGATGAAGGACGACCTGGACGGACGCGTCGAGCACGCCTTGCGCCAGGCGGCGCTCTGGGACGAGGTGAGCGGGCGGCTCAAGACGAGCGCGCTCGAGCTCTCGGGCGGCCAGCAGCAGCGGCTCTGCATCGCGCGCGCGATCGCCGTCGAGCCGGATGTGGTCTTGCTGGACGAGCCCGCCTCCGCGCTCGACCCGATCGCCACCTCGTCGATCGAGGACTTGATGCACGGGCTCAAGCGCGACTACACCTTCGTGATCGTCACGCACAACATGCAGCAGGCGGCCCGGGTGGCCGACATGACCGCCTTCTTCAGTCTCTCAACGGCGGACGAGCGCGGCCACCGGAGCGGGATCCTCGTCGAGTACGAGTCGACCCAGAGGGTCTTCACGACGCCCGCCGACCGGCGCACAGAGGACTACGTCACCGGCCGCTTCGGCTGAGCCGAGGCGCCAGTGTCGGCTCGTCCCTTCGGGCCGCTTGCTTTCTGACCGCCGAGCCCTCATTCTTCCGCCACCGTGAGGTTCGCCG
>VAYE01000063.1 GCA_005883235.1 Actinomycetota bacterium | reverse complement strand
CCGCGCGACCTCGCCCTCGGTCAGACCCTCCCCGAGATCGGGGAGCTTGAGCTCGTAGGGCATCGGCCGGAGCCTAGCCGTCGACTAGGGGTCGCCGAAATCCAGGTTCACGTCGAAGGTCCGGCCGTTGTGCCACCGGACGACCAATCCCTTGATGTCGCCGCGGGTGACGTCGGTCGTCGCTGCCTGCCAGAAGAACGTGTTGCGCGATACAGCCACCGGCTCGAGTCGGTCGCGGACGCGGACGCTCACGGCGGCGACGCGGTTGCTCACGAGACCCGTCACGGTCTTCGGCGCGGTCTCGCCGGAGTAGACAGACCAGGCGACCTCGCCCTTCACGAGGCCGAACGACTGGACACAGCCGCCCATGGACGTCGACTCGGTTACGACCGTGCAAACCTTCCCCTGGGTGGTCGGGAAGACGTAGACGTCGGCGCCGTTCCTGCCGAGGCCGCGGGCGATGCGGCGCGTCTGGTTCGGGAGCGCGGCGCCGGGGCGAGGCAGATAGTCCAGCTCCCGCCGGACCGCGTCGGGAAGCTGCGCGTCCGGCACGGCCGGCAGCGCGAAGGCGGCCGCCATGTCGTGCGCCACCGACGGAAGCTCGACGGCCCGCGCTTGGGGTCCGGCGCCGCCGAGAATCAACGCCGCCACCGCGAGCGCAAGCAGACCGGCCGGCACGAGGACGTTTCGGCGCTTCGGCCTCACGGCACCGTCGTGTCGCAGTTGTAGGCGTACGCGGTGTTCGGATCCGTGCCGGTGTAGATCTGCTCGCAGTACGCCCTGCGCGGCCCCGTGGTGAGGCCGATACTCGTCGGGCTGCAGGCCTGGTCCTTCTGCCACGTGATGTGAGTCGGCGTATCGTAGTAGCGGACGCGCCACGCCTCGCAGACGTCGGGCGAGCGGTAGACCGCGTTGTACTGGCGGTCGGTGAAGCCACTGGTCCAGGCGGTCACGCGCGGCAGGATGCCGGGGTAGACGTTCGCCTGCGAATAGCGGTACCGCGTCCAACCGAACGCCAGCATCGGCGGAATCACGAAGAACAGGATGCACGTCGCCAACATCGCTCGCCGGATTCGTGTAGACATCATGGCAACACCACGCTAGCGCGTGCCGCCTCGAAGTCAAGATGTCTCTTAGAGGCGTGTCCGCCCGGCGAGAAGCTCCACACACTCCTCGTGGCCGGACTCTCGTGCAAGGTCGGCCGGCGTGCGCGCGTCGCCAGAGCTTGCCGATGGATCCGCGCCGTACTCGAGCAGAAGCTCGACGAACGCGACGTCGCCGTGCTGTGCCGCGCTATGGAGTGGTGTGAAGCCGCCCTCGCCCCGGCCGTTCGGGTCGGCCCCGGCCTCGAGCAGGACGGCCGCGCTCTCCCGGTCACCGCTGAACGCCGCCGTCCCCAGCGGCCGGACGCGCGCGAAGCTCGCCTCGGCGAGGGCCTCGAGGTCGGCGCCGCGCTCGACGAGCAGCCGTGTCGTCTCCGCCCCGCCGGAGAAGCAGGCGAGGTGGAGCGGAGTGAACCCGTCGGGGGAGCGCGCGTTCACGAGCTCGGGCTCGACGGCGAGCAGCTCCTCGAGCCGCCCGACCCGGCCGAAAGCCGCAGCCTCGAACACGGTCTCACCGCCGGGCGTGAGCAGAGACTCGGCGCGCTCCCGCTCGCCGGCGTACAGAGCCCGCATCGCCTCCGAGATCGCGTTCATCGCGGCAGCCCGATCCACGCGTCGGCCGGCGCGAGCAGGACCCGCAGACCGATGCGGTCGCCTTCCAGGCCGCGGAACTCCCACAGCGAGACGGCCTTCCAGTCCCGAGGAACCTCGGGCGCGACCTCCGCCGGGACGTAGCCGACCTGCAGCGTCCGCTCCTCGTTCCAGATCGCGAGCGCGTTCGGGTCGTGCTCGTTCTCGGGCTCGGGGACGAGCGCGAGCTTGCGACCCGGCTCGAACCCGTCGTCCTGCAGCGCGTCGGCCCGGTACGAGGCGCCGGCGACCTTCACCACCCGGATCCGCTCGTCGCGCCAGCGCACCGGCTCGTCGGTCGCCGCGTCCCGGAGCCAGAAGCCGCGGCCCTCCTCCGAGGTTCCGCGCTCGAGCCAGAGCCGTAGCCGCTCGCTCAGAACTCGAGCAACCTCCGGCATGCGTCGACGACACGCTCGACCGACGGCATGTACGCGTCCTCGATCTGCCAGTACGGATAGGGGACGTCGTAGCCGGTGACCCGCAGGACCGGCCCCTGCAGGTCGAGCATCGCCTTCTCGGCGAGGATCGCGGCGAGCTCGGCGGCGTAGCCGCAGGTTCGCGGCGCCTCCTGGACGATCACGACCCGGCCGGTCTTGGCGGCAGAGGCGAGGAGCGCTTCCTCGTCGAGCGGCTTCAGAGTCCGCACGTCGAGCACCTCGACGCTCGCGTCGAGCGCGTCCGCGGCGCCCTCGGCGACGGGCACCATCGAGCCGTAGGCGACGATCGTCAGGTCGCTCCCCTCGCGCGCGAGCCGCGCCTTCCCGAGCGGCTCGACGTGCTCCCCGTCCGGGACGTCGCCGCGCAGCGTCCGGTAGTGGAGCTTCGGCTCGAGCACGACGACCGGATCCGGGTCGCGGATGGCGGCGGCGAGGAGCCCCTTCGCGTCGGCCGGAGTGGACGGAATCGCCACCTTCACGCCGGGCGTGTGGACGTAGTAGGTCTAGAACGCGTCGTACTGCATCTCGCAGACGGGCCGGAACCCCGTCATGCAGAGCCCCACCGCGGCGCCGAGGATCCCGGCCTCGGCGAGCGGCGTGTCAACGCAGCGGTCGGCGCCGAAGCGGTCGCGGAGTCCGGCCGTGGCGCGGAAGACCCCTCCCGCCCGACCCACGTCCTCGCCCATGACGAGCACCGAGGGATCCCGCTCGAGCTCGACGTGGAAGCAGTCGTTGATCGCCTCGACGATCGAGAGCTCAGCCACGGTCTCCCTTCGTCCCTTGCAACAGTCTGTTGCTAAGTGGATTGGGCCGGCGAGTAGCGCCGTTCCGAGCTTGCAACAGTCTGTTGCTAACCGGAAAGGCGCAGCGCTCAGCCATCGAGGATCCTCCGCAGCTCCTCGAGGTCGGAGCCGAACGACGCCGGCGGATCGACGAACGCGTGCTCGAAGACGAGCCCCGGATCCGGCGGCGGCTCCGCCTCCGCCTGCGCAATCCCCCGTCGCATGAGCTCTTGCGCCTCTGCCCGCACGGCCTCGACCCGCTCGTCGTCCAGAACTCCGAGCCGCTCGAGGTACCCCTCGTAGCGCCCGACGCACTCCCGCTTCCGCTCCTCCTCGACGCGTTCGAGGTCGATGTAGGCGCGCGGGTCGTCAGCGGTCGCGTGCGGCGCCGTCCGGTAGCTGACCGCCTCGACGAAGGTCGGGCCCTCGCCCGCCCGTGCGCGCGCCACCGCCTCCCGCGTCGCCTCGTAGACGGCGAGCACGTCGGTTCCGTCCACCCGCACGCCCGGCATCCCGTACCCGACGGCCTTGTCCGCGAGGGTCTCGGCGCGCGTCTGCGCCTCGAGCGGGGTCGAGATGGCCCAGTGGTTGTTGTTGCAGAAGAGAACGAGCGGCGCGCCCATGACGGCCGCGAAGTTCGCGCCTTCGTGGAACGACCCCTCCGACGTGGCCCCGTCACCGAAGTAGACGAGCGCGCAGGCGCTCTCGCCGCGGAGCTTCTTCCCCCACGCGAGGCCGGCGGCGTGCGGCACGTGCGTGCCGATCGGGACGCAGATCGAGGCGACGTTGTAGTCGGCCGGGTTCCACCAGCCGGCCGGGTGGCCGCGCCACCAGGAGAGGATCGTCGAGGGCGGCATCCCGCGCAGGAGGCCGATCGCGGACTCCCGGTAGCTCGGGAAGATCCAGTCCTCGTCGGCCAGGGCGTAGACGGACCCGGCCTGCATCGCCTCGTGGTTCCAGAAGATCGCGTAGGTGCCGATCCGGCCCTGGCGGTGGTACACGACCGAGCGCTCGTCGTAGGTTCGGAGCAGGACGAGCGACCGGTGCAGCTCGAGGAGATCGGCCTCCTCGAGGCCCTCCACCTCGCGGTCCGGAACCCCCTCGCCGTCTCCGATCACGCGCCGCAGCTCGTGCTCGGCAGGAAGAACCTGCGCCATCTCCGTCAGTGTATGCCGCGGCTTGACCCCCGCCCTCCGCAAGACCTGGCCGTTCGTGCTGGCCGTCTTCGTCGCGTCACGCGTGTTCTTCTTCGCCGTCGGCGCGATCGGGCACGCCTACGTCGACTTCGCCTACCCGGGCGGGTCGCCGCGCGAGCCGCCGGGCTTCCTCGACTACTGGGCCCACTGGGACGGCGGCTGGTACGCGGCGATCGCCGACCACGGCTACTTCAACCCCGCCTCGACGTCGTTCTTCCCGCTCTACCCGCTGCTCGTCAGGTTCGCCGACTACCTCCCCGGGGGCACCGCCTTCTGGGGCGTAACCGTCTCGGTCCTATGCCTGCTCGCCACGCTCTACTTCCTCTACGAGCTGGCGGAGGAGCTCTTCGACGTGCGGGTCGCGCGTGCGACGACCCTCGCCTTCGCCTTCTTCCCCTCGGCCTTCTTCATGAACGCCGTCTACAGCGAGTCCGTCTTCCTCGCCGCGACAACCGGGACGATCTGGGCGCTTCGGGTCCGCAGGCACTTCCTGCTCGCCTGCCTCTTCGCCTACTTCGCGCTGGCGGCGCGGAACGTCGGCGTCTTCCTGCTCGTCCCGCTGCTCTACGAGCTCTTCTGGCGCCGCCGGACTCGGCTCTGGGAAGGAGTGCTCGGGCTGGTGGGAAGCCTCGGCGGCCTCGCCGCGTACATGCTCTACCTGGCCAAGGGCCTCGGCGACCCGCTCTACTTCGCGGTCGCGCAGCGCGAGACGTGGGGCCGGGCGCTGACGAACCCGATCCACACGATGCACAAGGCGTGGACGACCGGGATCTTCGGCGCGCGCTACGCGCTCCACCCGCACGCGATCTTCGGGACGAGCTCGCCCGAGCCCGCCTTCAAGGCTGCGGACACGTTCAACCTCGTCCTCTTCGGGATCCTCGTCGTCCTCGTCGTCCTCGGCGCGTTCAAGCTGCCGCTCGACCTCTGGGTCTACTCGGTGCTCGTGATCCTCGCCCCGATCCTCACGCCGAGCCCGCTCTGGGCGCTCACGAGCTTCAACCGCTATCTCCTCGCCTGCTTTCCGCTCTTCGTCGTCCTCGGCTGGGCGCTGGCGCGGAGCCGGATTCTCCTCGGGGCCTGGCTCGCCGCCAGCGCGGCGCTCGGCGTCTACCTCACGGTCCTCTTCGTCACGTGGCGCTGGGTGGCCTAGACGAGAACCGAGATCGCCGCGCGCTCGCACACGCACTCGACGCGCTCGACGTCGCCGAGATCCTCGCCGTCGACGTGCATCGGTAGCGGCCGGTCGCACACGATCTCGACCCGGTCGAGGTCGTGGCCGTAGAGGACCCCCGGATACCGCTCGTGGCCGCCCCCACGCGCGAGCGAGGCCAGGATCCGAGCGATCCCGAAGGGACGGAGGCGCGTCGGGGCGACGACGTCGAGGCCTTCCTCGAAGGTCGCCCTCGGCGCGGCGTGGATGGGAAGGCGGGCCGCGTAGGTGTACGGATCCGTGTTCGCCACGAGCGCGAACGCCCCCCTTCCGAGCCCGCGCACCTCGAGCACCTGCTCGAAGCGGCCGCGCCGTTCGACGACCATCCCCGCGACGACTCGGACGAAGGCGAGGTCGCCCGGCCGCCGACCGTCGTGCGATCGCCCGAGCGCGTCGACCCGCCGCACGGCTTCCGCGTCGAGACCCACGCCACAGCTGAAGCCGAAGCGGCGCCCGTTCGCGCGGCCGAGCGAGATGCGGCGCGTCCGCCCGGCCGCGAGCGCCTCCCCGAGCTGCTTCGCGGCGGCGACCGGGTCGCGCGGAAGGCCCAGCGTGCGCGACAGCACGCTCGTCCCGCCGCCGGGGACGAACCCGAGCGGCACCTCGCCGTCGGCGCCGTTCAGCGCCTCGTTGAACCCGCCGTCGCCGGAGAAGACGAAGATCGCGTCCACCTCGGTCACCGCCTCGACGAGCTCGACGGCGTGGCCGGGCCGCTCCGTGAAGAGCGTGTCGACGGTGGCGCCGCGCTCGAGCTCGGCGCGGACGGCCTGCACGCGCTGCTCCGTCACCTGGCTCGCGAACGGGTTGACGACGAGTACCGCCCGCCTCATCTGGCGGAGCATGCCAGGATCGACGACGGGCTCTACCGGATGGTCACGCCCCCGGAGATCAGCGAGCCGCTCCGCCGGTAGCGGCCGATCGCCACGGAGAGCGAGTCGCTGCGCCGGCCCGTTCCCCCGTCGACGAACGTCGCGACTGCGGAGGCGCCGCTCGTGCCCGTGGCCCAGATCCGGGCGCGGCGGCGGCTCAGGATCCGCACCCGCGTGATCTGGCGCGAGACGAAGGAGACGCGCGCCCGGCGGTCGGAGAACGAGATCCGTCCGGTCTTCGCCTGGAAGACGTCGACCCTGAACGCCGCCCGTCCGGCCCCTGCGCCGCGTATCGAGCCGGCGCCCACGATGTGTTTGCCGTTCCCCGTCGTCCGGCCGATCCGCTCCTCGAGCCGGTAGTCGAACGGCGCCGTCGAGTCGATGTCCGCCCCGATCACTCCGCCCGCGGGCGCGAAGGAGAGACCGACGACGTTGTAGAGCAGGTCGCCGTTGAGCGGGAAGCCTGCTCCGAACCCGCCCTCGAGCGCGACGTCGACCGTGATCGTGTCCCCGTCGATGCTCCCGGCCGCAGGCACCGTGGCCGGGTACGACACGGCCTCGCAGGCGAGGTCGGCGCACGCGGTCGTCCCGCCGAAGAAGGCGGGCCCCTTGCCCGCCCCGGTGCGCGCGCCCAGGTAGACGATGCGGTAGGAGGCCGACCCGCTCACGCCTGTCGAGAGCACCTGGAACCGCGTCAGATAGAGACCCGGCGTGTCGGGCGCGGGCGGGCCGGCGAGAGTCATCAGGACGCGAAGTCGCGTCGGGTCGTCCTGGACCAGCTCGACCCGGCGGATGTCGAGCTGCGGAGTGGGCGCGTCACCTGCCGGGTCGGAGACGGGATTCTGGTCCTCCGCCTCGACGATCGACGTTCCGAGCGCGGTCGGCCCGGCGAGCTGTCGCGTCACGAACAGGTGGGCGGCATGGTGCTGGCTCGTCGTGTCGTCGTAGGCCAGGACGAGCCCACCGTCGGCGTCGAGCGCGGCGCCGAGATACTGGCCCAGAGCCGGATCGCCGAGCGCGACTCGCCCGAAATGGATCGGCTTGGCCGTGAACCGCTGCTGGACGATGCTCCGGCCGGGCGACGCCGCGCCCGTCACGAGGGCGGCGTAGCCGAACCACCTGTACGCGGTGGCCGGGACGGGCTTCGAGGCGAAGTCTGGCATCTCGGTCGGGCCGACGGTCGAGTTGGCCCCGATCCATGCGATCGCGAGCACACCGGGCGCGCCCCCGACGGCCACAGGCAGCGCGCTCGAGAGGGCTTCGTTTCCATTCACGCGCACGGGGCCGCGCCAGGTCTGGCCGGTGTCGGGCGAGGCGGCGAAGTAGACGTTGTGGTCGGCCGCGTCGGCCCACACCGCATAGACCGTCCCCGCCTGGTCGACGGCTGCCGCGGGAAGGAGCTCGGCCACCAGCCCCCGCCCCGGGGAGAGAGGCGTGACGAACGTCCGGAAGATCAGTCCCACCTGCTGGCCGAGCGGAACCTGGCCGACGATCATCGCGACCCGCGCCGTCCCGGCGCACGGCAGATAGAGGTCACGCCGGTTCGGATCGAAGAGGAGGGCGCCGCAGTGCCCGGTCCCGATCGCGACTCCGCCGGCCGCGTTCGCGAAGTCGAGCACGCCTCCAGGCGAGGAGTAGAGGTAGGCGCCGTCGCTGAAGTGGACGACGAGGAAGACCGTGTCGTCGGCCGGCGACGGCGACGAGCCGCGGTCGACCGCGAGCGAGAGCGGGCCATCGATGGTGCCGGGGACGAAGAACGTGCTCTGCGTCCAGCTCGCGCCGCCGTCCGTCGAGAGCGCGGCGCCGACGCCCGAGCCCGAGTCCTGGGCGACCGCGTAGACGACGCCGCCGTCGCCGAGGGCGATCGACGTGTCGCCCTGCGAGCCGACGCCGGTCGGCGAGACGACGCGGAAGCTTCGCCCGTCGTCCGCCGAGCGACGGACGAAGGCCGTCCGGCCGAGAGCCGCGGAGGAGAGCCACATCGCTCCGTCGCCACCGAGCGCGAGGGTCGGCTGGACCGACGTGCCCGCCGGGTCGACCGGCGCCGCCGGGCTGAACGCGAGCCCGCCCGTCGGCCGGAAGGGGGGCGCCGCCCCGACCGCGCCCCCGACCGCGACGACCAGAAACGCGGCGACGGCGACTGCTGCGCGGAGCGACCCCATCCGCGCCGAAAGCTAGCGCGTCGCGTACCCGCGCATGCCGTCGACGAGAATCCCGTAGAAGCGGTCGGCGAGCTCGTCGGTGTCGCTCCCGCGCGGCAGCCAGGTGTATGCCCAGTTCGCCGCCGAGAGCGCGAGGAGCGCCGCGGTCGCGTCGTCGAGGTCGGTCCGGAGCTCGCCGAGCTCGCGCCCGTCGCGGAAGAGTGCGCGGAACCGCTGCTCGTAGCGGCGGCGCTCGGCGACGATCTCCTCGCGACGCTCGCCCTCGAGGTAGCGCCACTCGCGCACGAAGACCGTCGAGACCTCGAGCTGGTCGGCGACGACGGACAGATGCGCACGGAGCGCCAGCCGGATCTTCTCCGCGGGCGGCAGCTCCTCCGGGATCGCGTCGAGAGCGGCGTGGAAGGCGTCCGCGCCCTCTCGCATCGTCACGTAGAGCAGATCCTGCTTCGAGCCGGTGTGAGCGTAGAGCGAGCCTTTCTGCACGCCCATCGCCTCGGCGAGGTCGCCCATCGACGTGCCGTGGTAGCCCTTCTCGGCGAAGAGCCGCGCAGCCTGGCGAGTTAGCTCTGAACGCCTTCCGGGCACGGTAGACTCGTACCCTAACGACCGTTCGGTAGGGAGGAGCCATGAGCGCCCGAGAGCAGGAGTTTCTCGCGTACGTGCAGGACGGGGGCCAGGTCGAGACGGGCGACTGGATGCCCGACGAGTACCGCGCGAAGCTGATCAAGTTCATCGAGATGCACGGCAACTCGGAGCTCATGGGCGTGCTGCCCGAGCGGGAGTGGATCCTGCGCGCGCCCACCCTGCAGCGGAAGCTCGCGCTGACCGCGAAGGTGCAGGACGAGGTCGGCCACGCGCAGCTCATCTACCGCGTGGTCGAGGACCTCGGGAAGCCGCGCGGGGCCTGCCTCGACGACCTCGTCTCCGGCCGCGCGAAGTTCCACAACGTCTTTCACTACCCGACGAAGACCTGGGGCGACGTTGGCGTGATCGCCTGGCTCGTCGACGCGGCCGCGATCATCAGCCAGAAGGCGCTCCTCAAGTGCTCGTACGCCCCCTACGCGCGGATCATGAAGAAGATCTGCTGGGAGGAGTCGTTCCACATCCTCCACGGGCGCGATGTCGTCCTGACGCTGATGAACGGTACGGACGAGCAGCGCGAGCTCGTGCAGGAGGCGCTCGACCGCTGGTGGGGTCCGCTGATGCAGTTCCACGGGAACCCGATCTCGCGGGACGAGGATCCGATGTACCTCTGGCGGATCAAGAGCCAGGGCAACGAAGAGGCGCGGCAGGGATTCCTCGACGGCTACGTGCCGCAGATCTGGGAGCTCGGCCTGACCGTCCCCGACCCCAAGCTCCGCAAGCGAGACGACGGGGTCTGGGAGTACAGCGAGCCCGACTGGTCCGAGCTCCGACACGTCGTGACGGGCCACGGCCCGCGCACCGCCGAGCGGCTCGATCTGCGCCGCGCGGCGCGCGAGAGCTCGGCCTGGGTGCGGCAGGTCGTGCTCGCGGAGGCCGCTTGACCCCTCCGAGGACCGGGCGGCGCGCCGGGTCGCGTCGCTTGTGCACTAGTGCACCAGGCGCAGTGGGACCCGGTGCTGCGGCATGACGGTCTACGAGGTGTTCCGCCAGGAGCGGAAGGGCCAGCCCTTCCAGCACGCGGGGGCTCTGTCCGCTCCGGACCCGGCCTTCGCGGAGGTGTACGCGCGCGAGCAGTACGGGCGCCGGCAGGAGTCGGTGGCGCTCTGGCTCGTTCCCCGCGACGCGATCGAGGAGCTCGCCGACTTCGTGGACGAGCTCGGGCGCACGTACCACCGCGTCGACGGGTATCCGCTGAAGGAGAAGCTGAAGGAGGCTCGTGAGCGAGCTGCTGCTCGAGCTGGCTGACGACGAGCTCGTCATCGGCTGGCGCGACTCCGAGTGGACGGGGATCGCGCCGCTCCTCGAGGAGGACGTGGCGTTCTCGTCGATCGCGCAGAACGAGATCGGCCATGCGCGGGCCCTGTACGAGCTCGCGGCGCGCGACCTGGGAACGACGGCCGACCAGCTGGCCTTCGACCGGTCTCCGAGCGAGTGCCGGTGCTCGGCGCTCGTGGGGCTTCGGCTGGTGCCCGACTGGGCGCGCACCATCGCGCGGCGCTACCTGTACGAGCAGGCCGACGAGCGGCGACTGGAAGCGCTCAAGGCATCGGACGACCCGGAGGTCGCCGGCCTTGCCGCGAAGATCGACCGCGAGGAGGCCTATCACCGCATGCACGCGCAGATGTGGTTCGAACGCCTCGAGGACGAGCCGCGCTTCGTCGAGGCGCTCGAGGAGCTTCGCCCGCTGGTCGACCTGCGCGACGAGCACACACCCGAGCTGGCCGAGCTCTGGGAAGAGATGACGATGGTGCGCCGCTCGCAACCGGCCGGGACGACGTGGTAAGCGCGGCTGAGATCTGGGAGGCGCTCGCCGACATCCCCGACCCGGAGATCCCGGTCGTCTCGCTCGTCGATCTCGGCGTCGTGCGGGACGTAGCGGTCGAGGACGGCCGGGTGCGGGTCGACTTCACCCCCACGTTTCTCGGTTGCCCCGCGCTCGAGGTGATGCGGGACGCGATGGCGGAGCGGCTGCGGGCGCTCGGAGTCGAGCCCGAGATCCGCGTGCGAACCGACGACTCGTGGTCGACCGACCGGATCACGCCGGCCGGCCGCGAGAAGCTCCGTGCCGCGGGCTTCGCCCCTCCGGCGCCGCGCGCGGCGGGCGGGCCGACGCTCGTCCAGCTCCAGAGCGCCGTCTTCCGCTGTCCCTACTGCGGCTCGACCGACACCAAGCTGGAGAACCTGTTCGGCCCGACGCCGTGCCGCTCGCTCCGCTGGTGCGCGAGCTGCCGCCAGCCGTTCGAGCAGTTCAAGACGCTTTAGACGGCCTACGGCCTAACCCGCGCAGACTCCGCGCCTGCGGCGCTCCGCTGCACGCTGGTTTGACCAGCTGTGTGCTGCAGCTGCGTAACCTTGCGCTGTCGATGCGTCGGGTCGCCTTCGTCCTGCTCGTCCTGATCGCCGCGGGTTGCGGCGGCGGCTCGCGGCTGTCCAAGACCGACTACGCCAAGCGCGCCGACGCGATCTGCTCCAAGTACAACGCGAAGATCAACGCGCTCGGCCGGCCCGGCGGCATCAAGGCCCTGCCGAGCTACGTCGACCGCGCACTGCCGATTGCACGGAAGGGGAACGACGAGCTGCGCGGCCTGAAGGCCCCCAAGTCCGAGGAGAAGACGGCGAAGGAGTGGGTCGACCAGAACGACGCCGTCGTCGCCGCCATGGAGCGGCTGCGCGATGCGGCCAAGGGCGGCGACCGCTCCGGGATCCAGGTGGCGCTGACCGAGGCGGGCACGGCGAATCGGGCGGCGAATCGCTTCGCGCGCCGGCTC
>VAYE01000279.1 GCA_005883235.1 Actinomycetota bacterium | reverse complement strand
ATGGCTGGGTGTAGTGACCACAGCGGCCGTCCAGGAATCGTCTCCACGAAGACAGTGCTCAATCACTTTCAGATCTCGACCGGGCAATCTCTGGGTGGTGTCGCGGAGGCAGCGGGCAAAGGGCCTCTTCAAGACGGAGTTGGACGAGCTCACGCTCGCCAACCCCGACCCGGCGCTGGGTGACTTCAAGATCACCGTCTACCTCAATCCGGACGTCGCGCAGCGAGAGAGGTTCCTCGAAGGCGGTCCGATCGCGCGTACCCGGATCCACTGGGGTCGCTACCGGCCCGAATACACCACCGAGGAGGGCTTCTGGGTTGCGACGCGGATCTACGGTAACGTCATGCTCGATTGGCGGTCGAACGTTCGGAAGACGAACGATCAGTGGAATCGGCTCGACGGTGCGCTGAGGACGCTGCCAGGGCTAGAGCCCGCTTCGTAAAGCGTCGATCCGGGTGCACTCGAGGCGCGCTACTGCGCCGCTTGCGTCTTGTTGGGCGAGCTGTGCATGGACGCGGGGAGTCGCGGTACGCAAAAACGTCAGGCGCCGATCCCATGCTCTCGTAGCACCTCGTTCAAGCTCAGCTTGAGGTCGGTCGACTCGCTCCGCCGGCCCACGATCAACGCGCACGCCAGGTGATACGTCCCCGCCGGGAACTCGCGCGGTCGCGTCCCCGGTAGCACCACCGAGCGCGGCGGCACATAGCCTCGGTGCTCGACCGGCTCCTCGCCGGTCACGTCGATGATCGGCACCGACCCGGTGAGGACGACGTTCGGGCCCAGCACCGCCTGCTCGCCGACCACGACGCCCTCCGTCACGATGCACCGCGAGCCGAGGAACGCGCCGTCCTCGACGATCACCGGGCGCGCGTTCACCGGTTCCAGCACGCCGCCCAGTCCGACACCGCCGGAGAGGTGGACGTCCGCGCCCACCTGCGCGCACGAGCCCACGGTCGCCCACGTGTCCACCATCGTGCGCGGGCCGATCCAGGCGCCGATGTTCACGTAGCTCGGCATCATCACGACCCCGGGCGAGAGGAAGGCCCCATACCGTGCCGTAGCAGGGGGTACGACGCGCACGCCGAGCCGCTCGTAGTCGTGCTTCAGCGGGATCTTGTCCAGATACTCGAAGGGTCCGACCTCCACCGGCTCGACGTCGCGCAGCCGGAAGTAGTCGAGGATCGCCTGCTTCGCCGCCTCGTTCACGCGCCACTCGCCGCCGACCTTCTCGGCAACGCGCGCCTCGCCGCGATCCAGGGCGGCGATCATCGCCTCGACCTCGCTCACAGCACCTCCTCGAGGATCGCGGCCGCTCGCCGGCACTCGTCCTCCGTCGGGACGAGCGCGAACCGCACGTATCCCGCGCCGGAAGGGCCGAAGAACTCACCCGGAGAGACGACCACTCCGTGCTCCAAGAGGCGCGGGACGACCTCCTCCGGCATCTCGACCCACAGGTACATGCCGGCGCGGCTCGCGGCGATGCGGAACCCGCCGCGCTCGAGCGCCCCGCGCAGGAGCTCCCGTTTGCGGGCATACGTCTCGCGCGCGCGCGCGACGTGCTCCTCGTCCTCCCAGGCCACGATCGACGCTCGCTGGACGAACTCCTGCGGCGCCGTGCCGACGGTGGGCCGGAAAGCCTTCAGCGCCGCGATCACCTCCGGCGCCGCGGCGACGAAGCCCGAGCGGTAGCCCGTCATCGACGATCGCTTCGAGAGCGTCTGGAAGACGACGACGTTGCGGCGATCCCGCACCTGCAGCGCCGAGACGGGCGGCTCCTCGAACCAGAGCTCGCTGTACGCCTCGTCTGAGGCGAGCGCGAAGTCGTGCCGCGTCGCGAGCTCGGCCAACCGCTCGTAGAAGTCGAACGGCGCCGTCGCCCCGGTCGGATTGTTCGGGTAGTTGACCCAGAGAATCGCCGTGCGTCGCCAGGTCTCCTCGTCGACCGCGTCGAGGTCGGGAAGGAATGCTCGCTCAGCGCGGAGCGGCAGAGCCAGCGGCTCGGCGCCCGCGAACAGCGCGCCGCGCTCGTAGACCGGATAGCCGGGCTCCGTGTAGAGCACGAGTCGTTTCTCCGAGCGCGGGTCGACGAGCACCTGCGCGAGGCTGAAGATCGCCTCCTTCGAGCCGAGTGTGGGGACGATCTCCGTGTCCGGGTCCAATGAGACGCCGAATCGCCGCTCGCACCACCCCGCAACGGCCGCGCGGAGCTCCGGCAGCCCCTGCGCCAGGGGGTAGCTCGACCGCTCGCCGAGGCTCTCGACGAGCGCCTGCCGGATCCGGGGGTCGGTGGGCTCGTTCGGATCTCCCTTGCCGAAGTCGATCACCTCGACCCCGTTCGCCTCGAGCCGCCTGCGCGCCTCCTCGAGGCGCACGAACGGATAGGTCGCCATCTCGGTGAGCGTGGGGGAGATGCGCATTGCGAGAAGGTATCGGAGCACCGGGCATAATCCTTCCCGTGAGCCACCGCCAACCCGACCCCGCTCCGGGCGCACAGCCCGAGCGCGGGTTCGTCCTCGGCGTGCTG
>VAYE01000278.1 GCA_005883235.1 Actinomycetota bacterium | reverse complement strand
TCCTGCGCGACGATCCGGAGTCCCGAGCCGTCGGCGTCGACGACGTAGAGGCTGCCGTTGCTGAGCGCGAGCCGCCGCCCGTCGGGAGACCAGACCGGATCGTGGCCTTCAGGCGTCACGAGCCGCTCGTTCCTGCCGTTCGCCGTCGTCGAGTAGATCGCCGCCTTGTCGCCACCGGTTCGTACGAACGCGAGTCGCTCGCCGCTCGGGGCAAACCGGGGCTGCACGTCGCCGTCGCGGCCGAGCCAGCGGAGCGAGCGGCCGTTGGGGGCGACGGTGAGAAGCGTCGGTTGCGGCGGCAGCGAGACCCCTGGCCCGACGAAGACGATCCGGCCGTTCCTCACCGACCGTGGCGCCGACGCGGCGCTCGTCCCCGCCAACGCGAAGACGACCAGCAAAGCCACGGCGAGGGCCGCGCGACTCATCTGCCGATTGAGACGGCTGGTGCGAGCTGCGGGTTAGGGCGCCGGCGCCGCGGGGCGCTCGGGCGAGGCCACGAAGAGGAGCACGCTCGCGACGAGCAGCCAGAGCGCGATCAGGGCCCAGGGGAAGAAGACGATCGAGGCGAGCGCGATGATCCCGGCGGCGACGCCGATCCAGCCGAGCCATACCGGCAACACGCGGGTTCGAACGACGGCGAGCGAGGCCGCGATCATCATCGTGCCGACCCCGACGCCGCCCGTCGAGTGGAGGACGTACGTCGCGTCGTTCGCGGCGTGGATCAGCTCCGGATAGACCTGGTGGTGATAGGTGTCGTCGCTCATCGTCTTCACGGCGTCGTTCACCGCGATCGCCACGAGCGCGAGCGCCGCGTACACCGCTCCGCCGACGGTGGCGAGCGTCGTCAGGAACCCGTCGCCCACGAGCCGGAGCAACGCCGCCCGGAGAGCGGCGAGGAACCAGAGGAAGAAGAAGATGCCGAGCCCGACCAGCACCCAGCCGATGTGGATCCGGTCGCGATGGCCCGATTTCGCGTACCACCGCATGACGTCCGTGGGGGACGCGTCGCCTGCGGGCTCGTTACCGACGGCGAAGATCGTCCCGACCACGAAGAGGACGACGTAGAGCACCCCGCCGAGGGCCGCCCAGCGCTCGAGGCCGCTGCGTGGCGTCATTGGCCGATCACCACCGCGCCGGGCTCGTTCACGCGCCGCGTCAGCCCGGCGCGGATCGTGATCATGATCGCGACGCCGATCCAGACGATGGCGCCGAAGACGTGGAAGAACTTGATGACCGTGTAGCTGTCGACGATCGCGAGCACGGAGTGCGGTTTCTACACGGCGAGGCGGAGGCGGTGCAAGTCGGGGCTCAGAAAAGCTTCTGCAGCTTCATCGCGGCGCCCATGTCGCCCTTGACCTTCAGCTTCCCGGTCATATAGGCGCTCGTCGGGTTGAGCTCGCCCGCGACGATTCGCTCGAAGTTCTCCTCCGAGCTCGTGATCGTGCAGTCGACGTCCCCGCTCGAGCCCTCGGTCACTTTCACCTTGCCGTCGTCGACGACTACCTTCCACTGCCCCGCCCCCTCGATGTCGAAGAGGTAGCTGTTGTTCATCCCCGCGATCCGGGACTCGTCGACCCGGCTCTCGAGGCCTTCGAAGAACTCGCGTGCGCTCTCCGCCATGGATCGGAGCCTAGCTCACGGCACGACGGGCTCGACCTGCAGCCGCCTGCCCGCCGTCGACGACGGAAGCGCCAGCGCGAGGGCGAGCGCCGCCACCGGGGCGGCCGCGCAGACGTACAGCGCGGCGCGGAGGTCGACGGCGTCGGCGAGCGCGCCCAGCGCCACGGCCGCGACGCCGCCGAGGCCGATCGAGAGGCCGATCGAGAGGCCCGATGCCATCCCGATGTGCCGCGGCAGGTATTCCTGGCTCATCACCATCGTCACGCCGAAGGTGCCGATCACACAGGCGCCGACGAGGGCGAGCGCAATCGCGCCGGGGATGCCGCCCACCACGACGAAGACGAGGACGAGCGGGCCGGTCGCGAGGAGACTTGCGAGGAGCACCGGCCTCCTCCCGATCCGGTCGGCCGCGGGCCCGGCGACGATCGTGCCGAGGCCGCCGGTCAGGAGCATCAACGAGAGCAGGTGGTTGCCGTGCGCCTTGGAGTGGCCCAGCGAGACTTCCCAGAGCGGGACGAACGTGACGAGGCCGAACCAGGCGAGGCTGCGGAAGGCGATAACTCCCAGCAGGAGCGCCAGCGCGCCGCGCCGATCTTCCCCCACCGCTCGCTGGGCGCGCTCCGCGGGATCCGGGGCGAAGCCGCGGAGAAACGGGGCCGCGGCGAGCAACGCGCCCGCGATCGCGAGGCCCGGCAGGGCGAGCAGGAGCCCGCCGCGGAGCCCGAACGCGACGACGAACGGCGTGGCGAGGATCGGGCCGAGGGCGAAGCCGACGTTGCCGCCGATCGAGAACGCGGACATCCCGCTCGCCCGCCGCACGCCGCTCGCGTACGCGGCGAACTTCGAGCCCTCGGGGTGGAAGGCGGCGACGCCGACGCCGGAGACGACGACGAGCACCAGCACGAGCCAGTAGCTGGGAGCGTCCGCGGCGAGAGCGATCCCGATCCCCGCGACGGCGACCCCGGCCGGCAGCAGCCAGAGCGCGCCGCGGCGGTCCGACCAGAGCAGCAGCATCGCCCGCTTGTCGATCCCCGCCCTCACCCGCCTCAGGCTAGCGTCGCTCTCGTCACGGATGCGTGACGCTTGCGTTCCGGTGTCTGACACCGGGACACGGCCCGCGCAGACCGACCGTGCAGCGGGGCGCCCTGCGGCGTGAGGCGCCTCTCGTCACGGACGCGTGACGCTTGCGTTCCGGTGTCTGACACCGGGACACGCCCCTTCGAGCCGATGGAACTCGCGCGGGGCTAGGCGGCGTGCTCGCGCGGCGCCGGCGGGGAGTGCTGCTCGATCAACGCATGCGAGAGCTCCCACTGCGCGTGCGCAAGGGCGACCCGGTTTCGCTCCAGCGAGGTCGCGGGGGCGCCCGTGGCGCGAAGCGCCTGGCGCTCGCGGGCCAGGGTCGCGACGCGTTCCTGAAGCGCGTCGACGCCAAGGCGTCGGCGCTCGCGTCGGAAGCGCCGGGGTGCAACGGGCCGCAGAGCCGCAGCACTCATCTCGAGTGCCTTATCGGCAAACGCGCGCAGACGTTGAGCCCGCGAAACGGGCATTTTCCGCAGGGTAGAAAGAGGGTCGGATAGCATCGCGCCGCGATGCGAGTCCAGGTCTCGGTCGTCTCCCCCGGTGCGGTCGAGGCGGACGTCCTCGCCGTCCCGGTGGCCGAGCCCGGCGAGCCGCCCGCGAACGGGGCGCTCGACGAGCGGCTCCGAGCCCGGCTCGCTGATCTCGCAACGGCCGGCGAGGTCACCGGGGAGCTCGGCGAGGCCTGGCTGGTGCACGTCGAGGAGGACGGCCTCGGAGCTCCGCGTGTCGCCGCCGCCGGCCTCGGTCCCAGAGCGGAGATCGACGCGGACGCCCTGCGGACCGCGGCGGGAGCCGTCGCGCGGGCCGCAACCCGATTCGGCGGCGCCGTCGCCTGGCTCCTCGATCCGTCGCTCGAGCTGTCTCCGGCGGAGCAGGCCCGCGCAGTCGTCGAGGGCGCGGTGATGGGCGCGTACGAGCCCGGCCGCTGGAAGACCGCAAAGCGCCGCCACACGATCGAGCGGATCGTCTTCGTCGGCGAGGGCGAGGAGATCGCCGAGGCGGCGACCCGGGCCGCCCGGGTGGCCGAATGGGCGAACCGGGCGCGCGACCTCTCGAACGCACCTGCGAACGAGCTGACACCCGAGGAGCTTGCGGCACGCGCCGCCGACATCGCGGGCGAGGTCGAGCACCTGACCGCCGACGCGCTCGGCCCGGAGGGCCTGCACGAGCTCGGAATGGGCGCGTTCGCAGCAGTCGCGCAGGGGAGCCACAACCCGGCGCGCCTGATCGTCATGCGCTATGCGCCGGCCGGCGCGAGGGCCGGCGTGAAGCTCGGCCTCGTCGGCAAGGCGATCACCTTCGACAGCGGCGGCATCTCGATCAAGCCGTCGCTCTACATGGAGGACATGAAGGGCGACATGGCCGGCGGCGGCGCAGTCGTCGAGGCGACGGGCGCGATCGCCGACCTGGGCGTTCCCCTGGAGGTCGTCTCCGTCGTCGCGGCGTGCGAGAACCTCACCGGCGGCGGGTCGTACCGGCCCGGCGACATCCTGACGGCGATGAACGGCAAGACGATCGAGGTCGTCAACACGGACGCCGAGGGCCGGCTCGTGCTCGCCGACGCGCTGTGGTACGCGCGGCGCGAGGGCGCGACGCACCTGCTCGACCTGGCGACGCTCACGGGCGCGATGGAGAAGGCGCTCGGCGACCTCTACGCGGGTGTCTTCGCGAACGACGACGACTGGCGCGCCCAAGTCGTCGCCGCGGGCGAGGCGAGCGGCGACCACGCCTGGCCGCTGCCGCTCCATCGCCGCTACCGGCGCTACATCGACTCCGCCTTCGCCGACATGAAGAACCAGTCCGTGAGGGGCCAGGCGATTCCGGCCTACGCGGGCGAGTTCCTGCAGGAGTTCGTGGGCGAGGGGCCATGGGCGCACGTCGACATGGCCGGAACCGGCTTCCTCACTTGGCCGCGCCCCGACTACCTGGCCCAGAAGGGCGGCACCGGATACGGCGTCAGGCTGATCGTCGAGCTGGCCACGCGCCTCGCCTCGTGAACTTCGACCTCGCCGAGGAGCACGAGCTCGTCCGCCGAACCGTGCGCGACTTCGCGGAGCAGCGGATCGCGCCGGTGGCCGAGGAGCTCGACCGCGAGGAGCGCTTCCCGTACGAGATCGTCGCCGAGCTCGCCGGGCTCGGGCTCATGGGGATGCCGATCCCGGAGGAGTACGGCGGCGCCGGCGCCGACACGCTCTCCTACGCGATCGCCGTCGAGGAGCTGACGCGCGTCGACTCGTCCGTCGCGATCACGGTCGCGGCGCACACGTCTCTCGGGACGATGCCGATCTTCCTCTACGGCTCAGAGGAGCAGAAGCGGGAGTGGCTGCCGCAGCTGGCGTCGGGGCAGCGCCTCGCGGCCTTCGGCCTCACCGAGCCCGACGCCGGCTCGGACGCAGGCGCGACGCGGACGCGGGCCGAGCTCCGCGACGCCACCTGGATCGTCAACGGCTCGAAGATCTTCATCACGAACGCGGGGACGGACATCACGGCCTGCGTGACGATCACGGCCCTGACAGGCGAGGACGAGATCTCGAACCTCATCGTCCCGAATGGGACCGTTGGCTACGAGATC
>VAYE01000256.1 GCA_005883235.1 Actinomycetota bacterium | reverse complement strand
CCGACGAGCGGCTCGCCGCTCGACCGGCTCGCCCAGGGGAGCGGATTCTTCCCCGCGGTCTTCAATCAGGCGCCCGATCCGATGCTCCGCGAGCGGCCACGGGCCACGCTCGGGCCCAAGTACACCGTGACGTACGTCATGCCGGGGCCCGACAACACGAGCTCGACGATCCGGCAGGACATCTACCCGTATGCGAAGCCGTACGTCCTGAGCTACACGAAGCCCGGCCAGCGCTTCTGGGGGAACCACGCGACGCACGGAGGGTGGTATCAGGCGCTCCCGGAGCTGCGCTCGACCCTGATCGCCGCAGGCCTGCCGAAGCAGCCGACGACGGTCGCGCCTGGAGACGGGAGCGGGTGGCTCCGCTGGGTCGCGATCTCGATCACGATCGCTGCGGGGATCACGCTGCTCACGATCCTCACGGTGCTCGGGCTGCGACGCCGCCCGAGGCCGGCCGCCGCGTAAACGGGCGGAATACGATGCGCGGGTGCGCGCGCTCGAGCCGATCGACCTCCGGTTCGGCGGCCTCGAGCGCGTCATCGGCGCCTACCTGCTGGAGACGGACGACGGGCCGGCGCTCTTCGACTGCGGCCCGTCGACCTGCGTCGAGCGGCTGAAGGAAGGGCTCGGCGAGCGAGGGCTCGGGCTCACCGACCTCCGCCACCTCCTGCTCTCGCACATCCACCTCGACCACGCGGGTGCCGCGGGAGTCCTCGTCCGTGAGCACCCCGGCCTCCGCGTTCACGTCTCGGAGGTCGGCGCGCCCCACCTCGTCGACCCGAGCCGGCTCGAGGCAAGCGCGCGGCGGTTGTACGGCGAAGCGTTCGAGACGATGTGGGGCGAGCTCGCCCCCGTTCCGGAACGGAACGTCGAGGTCGTCGGGCGAGACGTGGTCGGGTTCGAATGCTTTCCGTCCCCCGGTCACGCGCGGCACCACGTCTGCTACGTCGGGCGCGACGGAACGCTCTATGCCGGCGACGCGGCGGGCGTCCGCATCCAGCCCGGCCGGCTCGTCGTGCCGCCGACTCCCCCGCCCGACGTCGACGTGGAAGCCTGGGAACGGACGCTCGACGAGATCGAGCGCCGCGCACCCGAACGTCTCGCCCTCATCCATTTCGGCGTCGCGTCCGACCCGGACCGGCACCTGGCCGACCTGCGCCGCCGGCTGCGCGAGTGGACCGCGATCGTCGAGCGCGGTGTGAGCGAGCAGGAGTTCGTCACCGAGGTGCGCGAGGAGCTCGCCGAGGCCGACCCCGACCGGCTGCCGGTCTACGAGGCCGCGATGCCGTTCTGGCAGTCGTACGAGGGCCTGAAGCGGTACTGGGAGAAGCGGCGGGAGGCGGCGTGATGCCGACGCTCCCGCTCCCCCATGAGCTGGACGACTTCCTCCGCCGGCCCAATCCGGCCGTCGTGGCCACGCTCCGCCGGGACGGCTCGCCGCACACCGCGGCGACCTGGTACGACTGGGACGGCCGACGTGTGCCCCTCAACATGGACGAGAGCCGGCTGCGGCTCCGCCACATGCGCCGCGATCCCCGGGTCGCGCTGACCGCGCTCGCGGAGGAGTCCTGGTACAGCCACGTCTCGCTTCTCGGCCGGATCGTCTCGATCGAGGACGACCCCGATCTCGTCGACATCGACCGCCTGGCGCGCCGCTACACGGGCCGGGAGTTCAGGACGCGAGACGCGCGCCGCGTGAGTGCCTGGCTCGAGCCCGACCGCTGGCACAGCTGGAGCTAGGTGCAAATTCGGTTTCGATCCCGCGCGTCTTTCGTAACGCTGGTCTGACACCGGGACGTGTCCCCGCCGGACCGCCGGAAGTCGCTCTCGAACCGGGCAGACGCAGCTCTGTGCGCCCTTCGTGTCGTTTCCGTGACGGTGTCTGACACCGGGACACGGCCCGGCGAGACGGGCCGCGGCGCGGCTCAGACGGCGTCCCGGTCGATCGCCTTCTCGTAGGCGCCGACGTAATCGGCGACCATCCGCTCGGGGGCGAAGAGCTCCTCGACGTAGCGGCGGCACTCGAGCGGGTCGATCACGTCCACCGCCTCCAGCGCCTCCGGCATCTCGCGGTAGGTGTCGACGATGATCCCGCTCCGGCCGTGCTCGATCACCTCCGGGACGGCGCCCCACCGCGTGGCGATCACCGGCGTCCCGCACGCCATCGACTCGATCATGACGAGCCCGAAGGGCTCCTCCCACTCGATCGGGAAGAGCGTCACCCGCGCGTCCTGGAGCAGCTCGACCTTCTGCCCGTGCGTGACCTCGCCGAGGTACTCGATCCCGTCGAGGAGGTGCGGCTCCACGTACTGCGCGAAGTACTCGACCTCCTT
>VAYE01000255.1 GCA_005883235.1 Actinomycetota bacterium | reverse complement strand
ACGAGATGGTCAAGTTCGTCGTCGTATCGGCGGCCCTCGCGCTGGTCGCCTCCGTGACCGGGCCGTTCCGGCTCACGAGCCCGGCCTTTCGCTCCGGCGGAGCGATCCCGAAGCGGTTCAGCTGCGACGGCCCGGGCCTCTCGCCGCCGCTTCGCTGGACGGCGCCGCCGCCTCGAGCCCGGACGCTCGCCCTCCAGGTCGTGGACGTCAGCACGCCGAGCAAGTTCGTGCACTGGCTCGCGTGGGGGATCTCGCCGCGCAGCCGCGGCCTCGCCGCCGGCGCGCGCCCGCCGCGCGAGGGCCGGAACGGCTTCGGCCTCGTCAGCTGGAGCGGCCCGTGCCCGCCGGCCGGCACGACACATCGATACGTGTTCGTGCTCTACGCGCTCGCG
>VAYE01000254.1 GCA_005883235.1 Actinomycetota bacterium | reverse complement strand
CGAGCACCGCGAGTCCAGGCTCCGTGACCCGGAGCCCACCGACCTCTCGAAGCGGGACTACCTCGCGATCCTCAAGCGCGCGCTGAAGGAAGCGAACCGCGACCACATCACGAACCTCGCGGCCGCGCTCGCCTACTACGCGTTCCTCGCGATCCCGTCCGCGCTGCTGCTCGCGGCCGGGGTCTTCAGCCTCCTCGCCGGGCCGCACGCGGTCACGACGATCGTGGACAAGCTCGGCACGATCATCCCCGGCCAGGCGCAGACCTTGCTCAGCGGCAGCCTGAAGCGGATGACCCAGCACCAGGCGACCGGCGCCGTAGTGGCGGGGATCGGCGGCGCGCTCGCGCTCTGGTCGCTCGGCGGCGCGATGCAAAACCTCATGTGGGCGCTCAACATCGCGTACGACCGCGAAGAGACGCGCGGCTTCGTCCGCCGACGGCTCGCAGCGTTCGCGATGGTCTTCTTCGCGCTGCTCGGCTTCGCGCTCGCCTTCGGCGTGCTCGTGCTCGGCCCGCACCTCTCGACGTGGATCGGGAACGCGATCGGGGCGAAGACCGTCGTGAAGATCGTCTGGTGGGTCGCCGAGTGGCCGCTCCTCGTCGGCGGGCTGCTCGTCTCCTTCGCCGGGATCCTCCACCTGGGCCCGAACGTGAAGCACCCGCGCTGGAAGTTCCTGAGCTTCGGCTCCGTGCTCGCGGTCGTGATCTGGCTGGTCGCGTCCGGAGCGTTCGCGTTCTACGTCAGCCGCTTCGGCTCGTACAACAAGGCGTGGGGGACGCTCTCGGCCGTCGTCGTCATGCTGACCTGGCTCTGGCTCAGCGGGCTCGCGCTGCTCCTCGGCGCAGAGGTCAACGCGGAAGCCGAGCGGAGCCGCGAGCTGCGGCGCGGCGAGCCGGCCGAGGTCGAGCTCCAGGCGCCCGCGAAGGCCTAGGGCTCGGTGGACGGCGACCGCCGCGCCCGCTTCCGCGAGCTGCACCGGCGCGAGCAGCTCTTCGTCATGCCGAACCCGTGGGACGTCGGCTCGGCGCGGCTGCTCGCCGCGCGCGGGTTCGAGGCGCTCGCGACGACGAGCGCCGGGTTCGCCTGGTCGATCGGCAAGGTCGACCAGACCGTCACCCGGGACGAGCTCGTCGCGCACGTGGCGTCGCTCGCGGCCGCCACCTCGCTGCCGCTCAACGTCGACAGCGAGCGCTGCTTTCCGGACGATCCCGGCGGCGTCGCCGAGACCGTGGCGCTGCTCGCCGAGGCGGGAGCGGCGGGCTTCTCGATCGAGGACTACGATCCGGCCCTCGACCGGATCGACGACGTCGAAGTCGCGGCCGAGGCTGTCCGCGTGGCCGCCGAGGCGGCGCAGGGCCTCGTGCTCACCGCGCGCGCCGAGAACCACCTCCACGGCGTCGACGACCTCGACGACACGATCTCGCGGCTGCTGGCTTACCAGGACGCCGGCGCCGACGTCGTCTACGCGCCCGGCCTGGTAGACCTTGAGCAGATCGCGGCCGTCGTCGAGGCGGTCGGCGTGCCGGTGAACGTCCTCGCGCTGTCGAACGGGCCGTCCGTCTCCGAGCTCGCCTCGGTCGACGTACGCCGCGTCTCGACCGGCGGCGCGCTCGCGCGGTCGGCCTACGGCGCGCTGCTCTCGGCGGCGCAAGAGCTGCTCGAGGCCGGAACGTCGCGCTACGCGGAGCACGGCGCGGCGCGGGACGCGCTCCAGTCCGCATTCTTAAGCCGCTCTTAGGCTTACGAGGCTAGCTTTTGGCCCGTGACGCGCCGGATGGCGCTCCTCATTGCAGCCGCCGCTGCGATCGGCCTCGGCGCAGCAGCAGCGGCGGTGATCGCCACGGGTAACGACACCCGCGCC
>VAYE01000062.1 GCA_005883235.1 Actinomycetota bacterium | reverse complement strand
CAGCCCGTCCAGGCGATCCGGGCCGGCCTGGAATCGCAGCTCATCCACGCAGCTTCTTGCCCAGGCGCTCGAGCGCTTTCTCCACGTCGGCCTCGCGTCCGAGAATCCCGGCGAGCGGATCGCGCTTCAGCTTTCGCATCCGCCGCGGCGCGGTCTCGATCGTGAAGGCCCGCGGATCGAGCCCGGACTTCACTTCGCTCCAGCGCAAAGGCATGGAGACCGTCGCGCCCGGCACCGGCCTTGCGGAGAACGGCGCCGCGATCGTCTTGCCGTAACCGTTCTGGTAGCAGTCCAGGTAGACGCGGCCGCGGCGTGCCTCGATGGGCGCGCGCACGAGGGTGGCGATGTCCTTGTGCTCGCGCTCGACCACGTTCGCGAGCACCAACGCCAGATCGCGCGCCTGCTCGTGCGTGCACCGCGGTGCGAGCGGCAAGAGAACGTGCAGTCCCGCTTGCCCGCTCGTCTTGCAGAACGAGGGCAGACCGATCTCCTCGCACAGCTCGTGCAGCGCCCGCGCCAGCCGGATGACCCACTCGAAGGGAGCGCTCTTCGGATCCAGATCGATGACCGTCCAGTCTGCCTGGTGCGGCGCGTCTGCCCTTCCCGCGTACACGTGCAGCGGGATCGTCCCGAGGTTGACGACGTAGAGAAGCGTCTCCGCGTCGTCGCAGACGAAATGATCGATGTCTCGCCCCTCGTCGTTCTTCATGCGCGCGGTCCGGATCCAGGCGGGGACGTAGTCGGGCGCGTCCTTCTGGAAGAACGACTTGCCGGCGACGCCGTCCGGGAACCGCGTCAGCACCACGGCCCTGTCGCGCAGGTACGGCAAGAGCCATGGCGCGATCGCGCGGTAGTACGCGAGCAAATCGCCTTTCGTGAATTCCTCCTCCGGCCAGAACACTTTCTCCAGGTTCGACGGCACCACCTCGCGCGCCTCGCGCTCTTCCGGGGCCGCCGGAGGCGAACCGGGCCTCGCGCAATCGCCCGGCGGCTTGTCGTCGCGAAACCGGAGGAACACTGGAGCGCGCAAGAGACCGTCCTCGGTGATCTCCTTGTAGCGGACCTCCACCACGCGCCGAGGGGACACCCAGACGTGCCCGCGGCCTTTCGGCCACGGCCCGGAGCACGCCGGCCGCGCGATGCGATCGCGCTCCAACTCCTCGCGCAAGGAGCGCAGCTCGGTCTCGCTGAATCCGCTGCCCGCGCGCCCCACGTAGACGAACGCGTCACCGTCTGCGTACGCGAGGTGAAGCGACCCGAAACCGGAGCGCGATCCTTCCGGCGCCGAGAAACCGACCACCGCGAAATCCGCGGTGCGATCCGCGCGCACCTTCAGCCAGTCGGCGGAGCGTCCGGAGCGATATGGCGATGCGGCGCGCTTCGCCATGATCCCCTCGAGGCCCAGGTCGCGGACGCCGCGAAACATCTCCTCGCCGCGCCCGACGAAGTGATCGACGTAGCGGAGCGGCCCGAGGTCGGGCAGGAGCAGCCGGAGCAGCCGCTTGCGTTCCGAGAGCGGCAGCGGCCGCAGGTCCCAGTCGTCGAAGGCCAGCAGATCGAAGAAGAAGAGAGTCGCGGGCAACTCGCGAATGGCGCGCTCGAGGTCGCGCGGCGCGGTCAAGAGCGCGCGCTTCTGCAGCCTTTGGAAACTGGGTCTGCCCTGCCCGTCGAGCACGACGATCTCTCCGTCCATGACGACGTGCTCGACCGGAAGCGCGCGCAGCGCCGCGGCGAGGTCGGGATACACGCGCGTCGCCTCCGACCCGCGGCGGTAGTGGAGGACCGCCCGCCCGCCCTCGCGCCCGGCAATGGCGCGAAAGCCGTCGTACTTCAGCTCGAAGATCCATTCCGGATCGCTGAAGGGGCGCGGCTGTACCTCGGCCAGCATCGGCTGCACCTCGGCAGCGGCCACGCGGCGGCGGGGCGCGCCCAGCGACAGCAGCTCCGCGCGGACGGCGTCGACGCCGGACTGAGCGGGCAGCACCGGCCCCTCGGCAAACGACCCGCCGCGCCGGACGTGCGGATCGCCCGTCTCCTTGATCAGCAGCCACTGCTTCCCGTCGGTGCGGACCAGGGTCCACACTCCGCGCAGCTTCTGTCCCCGCAGCTCGAAGAGGAGCTTGCCGCTGCGGTAGCCACCCTCCGGATCCTGGACGGCCGTGCAGGATCCGTAGTCCCAGACTGCTCCGTCACCTTCGGGAGCGCGCTCCAGCTCGATGGCCAGCCGCTTCTCCGCGGGATCCGGCGAGGGCCCCCGGGGAACGGCCCAGGACCGCAGAAATCCCGACATTTCCAGGTGCAACGCGAGGCGCGGCCGCGCTCCGGATTGCTGGCGGACGACGAAGCGCCTGCCCGGGTGCTCGTCCAGGAAGTTGGGCATTGGCACTCCGAGGTTATCATCGCGCCCATGAGCGCTCGCTCCATCGCGTCGGGGACGATTTCGTTCGGGCTCGTGTCCATCCCGGTCAAGCTCTACTCGGCAACGCAGAGCCAGGCGGCCCTCTCGTTCAACCTGCTCCACGCCAAGTGCAAGGGCCGTCTCAAGCAGCAGTACATCTGCCCGCGCGACGAGAACGAGATCGTCGAGCGCGACGAGATGGTGAAGGGCTACGAGTACGCGAAGGACCGCTACGTCACCTTCACCCCCGAGGAGCTCAAGGCGCTGGAGGAGAAGGCGTCGCAGCAGATCGAGATCAGCGAGTTCGTTCCCACCGCGAAGATCGATCCGGTCTTCTTCGACAAGGCGTACTACCTCGGTCCCGAGAAAGGGGCCGACCGCGCCTACCGGCTGCTCTCCGAGGCGATGCGCGCCACCGGCCGCACCGCGCTGGCGCGCTATGCGGCGCGCGGCAAGCAGTACCTCGTCCAGCTTCGTCCCATCGAAGGCGGCGGCCTGGTCATGCAGCAGCTGATGTACGCGGACGAAGTGCGGCCGTTCTCCGAGGTCGAGGTGCCGCAAGGCGAGGTGAAGCCCGCCGAGCTGGAGCTGGCCAAGCAGATCATCGACCAGATCGCCGAAGACGAGTTCCACCCGGAGAAATACGAGGACGACGTCAAGAAGCGCGTCCAGGAGCAGATCCAGCGCAAGGTGGAGGGCCAGGAGATCGATCTGGCCCCGGCCGAGCAGCCGAAGACCCAGGTGATCGACTTGATGGAGGCGCTCAAGGCCTCGCTCGCCGCTCGCGAGGCGAAGGCCTCCGAGCCCGAAGCCGCACCCGTCGAGGAGGGGCGCAAGCCCGCCAAGCGGGCCCCGCGCGCGGCCGGCGCCGCCAAGGCTTCCCGCAAGTAGCCCGGCTGTGCGAACCTCCGCGCGATGACCGGCTACGGGTCGCGCGAAGTCGCGAAGATGCTCGGCCTGTCGGTGGGCCAGGTGCGCTCGTACGTGCGCGCCGGCTTCCTGCAGCCTTCCCGCGGTGCCCGCGGCGAGCTGCGCTTCTCCTTCCAGGACCTGGTTCTCCTGCGGACGGCGCAAGGGCTGGTGGGCGCGCGCATCGCCCAGCGCCGGGTGCGGACCGCGCTGCGCAAGCTGAAGGCGCAGCTTCCCGAGGGGCGCACGCTGCGCGACGTGCACATCCGGGCGGAGGGCGACCGCATCGTGGTGGGCGATGGAGGGCGAAAGTGGAGCGCCGAGGACGGGCAGGTGCTGTTCGACTTCGGGACGGCCGAGCTGGCGCGCAAGATCGCGCCCCTCGCCCGCAAGCCGCAGCCCTCGCTCGACGCGGACGGCCTCTACGAGCGCGGCTGCGATCTGGAAGAGGCCGATCCGGCCGCGGCGCGCGCCGCCTACCAGCGAGCGCTGCAGCTCGCGCCGGATCACGCCGGAGCGCACGTGAACCTGGGGCGGCTGCTGCACGAGGCGGGCGAGGCGGCGGGGGCCGCGGAGCATTACCGCCGCGCGCTGGAAGCGCGGCCGGGCGACGGCACGGCGGCGTTCAACCTGGGCGTCGCGCTCGAGGACCTCGGGCGGCGCGCGGAAGCGATCGAGGCGTACCAGTACGCGATCACCGCCGACCCGACCTGCGCCGACGCGCACTACAATCTGTCCCGGCTCTACGAGCACCTCGGACAAGGCGCGCCCGCGCTGCGGCACCTGCGCACCTACCGCGCGCTGACCGGCCACGTCTGATGCGGGTGCTGGCGGGGACCAGCGGCTACAACTACGAGCCGTGGCGCGGCCCGTTCTACCCGGACGATCTGCCGAAGACGAAGATGCTCGCGTACTACGCGACGCGCTTCGACACCGTGGAGATCAACTACAGCTTCTATCGCAGGCCGACGACCAAGCTGCTCACCGGCTGGGCCACGCAAGTTCCGGAAGGGTTCCGCTTCGCACTGAAAGCCTGGCAGCGGATCACGCACCAGGCGCGCCTGCGCGACTCATCCGAGCTCGTCTCGGGGTTCGCCGACGCGGCCCGCGCGCTCGGGCCGCGCCTCGCGCCCATCCTCTACCAGCTCCCGCCCAATCTGAAATCCGACGCGGCGCTGCTGCGCGACTTCCTCAACCAGCTCCCGCGCGACCTGCCCGCGGCGTTCGAGTTCCGCCACACGAGCTGGTTCTCGGACGAGACCTTCCGTGCGCTCTCCGACGCAGGCGCCGCGCTCTGCGTCGCCGAGAGCGACGAGCTGTCGACCCCGCGCGTGCATACCGCGCCCTTCGGCTACCTGCGGCTGCGCAAGGCCGAATACGACGACGCGCAGCTGCGGAGCTGGGCGGAGTGGGTCCGCGGGGCCGGGTTCGCGCAGGACGTGTACGTGTACTTCAAGCACGAAGACGAAGCGCGCGGACCTGCTTTCGCAAACACCTTTCTGCAGATTGTCAGTTCTCAACGCGCATCGGACGAGCCGCCCGCAAGCTAACCCTCGTGAGCCACGCAGGGTCTCACTTCTCCAAGCCGTTGCCCATCTTCGCGCGCGCGTTCAGCTCGGCGATGGCGCGGCGGATGTCGCGCGCGTCGGCGGCGGCGGGCGAGAGCTGCAGGTACTTCTCGTAGGCCTTGCGGGCGGACTCCTCGTCGTGCCGCATCAGGTGCGCGACGCCCAGGCCGCGCCAGGCGGGCGCGAGAGTGGCATCGTTGGCGAGGGCCTGCTGGAACTCTTCGACTGCCGCGTCGTAGCGGCCTCGCTCCAGCTCGCGGTCACCGCGCTTCACCTGGGCCTCGGCGACGGCGCGCGCCATCTCGGCCGGGGACACCTTGTCGACGGCGGGAGCCGGGGTTGGAATCGGGGTCGAGGTCGTGTTCGCGGTCGAGGTCGAGACTGGGGTCGGAATCGGGATCGAGGCTACGGTCGGTGTCGAGGTCGGGGTCGAAGTCGGACTCGCGGTCGAGGTCGAGGTCGCAGTCAAAGCCGTAACCGCGATCGTCGTCGCTGGGCGAGCCGGCAGCCGCAGCGCGACCGGCGGCAGCTTCACCGCGCCTGCGCCGACCAGAAACGCGACCGCCAGCGCGGCGCCGAGGATCCCGCCCACGATCCCCGCCGGCCAACTCGGCCGCGAAATCGAGAGCGACGCCGGCCGCCGCGACTCGACCGACGTCACGCGGGCCTCCAGATCGCGGTGATCCCGCTGCACGTCGGCCATTCCGCTGCGCACTCCCTCGATCTTCTGCACCTGCTGGGCGACCTGCTCGATGAGCTTGGCCAGCGCGGCGCGATCCAGGTCGTGCGCTCCCACCCACTTCTCGCTCCGCGCCAGCAGCGTAGCGAAAGCATGCCGCTCGTTCTCGGCCCCCGCGGGCCGCTGGAGCGAGTCCACCGCTTGCCGCAATTGCTTCAGGTCGCCGAATCGCTCGCGCCGGTCGCGCGAGAGCGCGATGCGCACCAGATCGCCAAACGGCCCCGACAGCTCCACCCCGGGTCCCTTGCGCGGATCGGGCGGGCGCTGTCCGGTCAAGAGCTCGTAGCCGAGCGCGCCTGCGGCGTAGACCTGCACGCGCGGCTCCGTCTTCAGGGGCGCGGCCGCTTCGGAAAGCTCGGGCGCGAGGTAGCCCGGGTCGTCGTCGCTGCGGGCAGCATCGAACGGCGCAACGTGCAGCGCGCCAGCCGGATCGATCTGCACGAGCCGCGCCCGGATCGTCGCGCCCTGCGCCGCCGCCAGCCGCGTCACCGCGGCGAACAGCCAGGTTGCTTCCCCGTGCGGCAGCTTCTGCCCCGACGTGCGCGCCCGCTCGAGGATTTCGTGCAAAGTGATCAAGATGCGCCCCGCCTCCGACGGACCCGAGTGTACCGCAGCGATTCCGTCTGCGAAGAAAGCAGCCTGGCCGCCGCGAACGCCCGCGAGTGGACAGAGGTGCTCCGAGGTGCGTCTGACGCGCCTCGACGTTGACTGCGACGTGGCGAGCGTTAGGTTTGGCGGTACGCGTGAGGCATGGTGCCCACGCGAACTGCACGACCCGCCGGGAGCGCATCGCCCCGGCGAGGAGGAAAAACCATGTACCCAGGCATGTTGCATTGGTGGAAGCACGCGCGGCGCCAGGCGTGGGGCGGCCACCCGGGTCACGGACCCGGCGGCGAAGGCTTCAGCTTCCACCGTGGTGAGGGCGACGACTTCGGCGGTGGAAGCTCCTTCGGAGTCCGCCGGCCGCTGCGGTTCCTCGCCTACAAGCTGAACCTCAACGAGACGCAGGTCGGCGAGCTGGCCAAGATCCTCGACGAGCTGAAGACCGAGCGCGCCCAGGCTGCGGTGGACGATCGCCGCGTGACCTCCGGGTTCGCCGACGCGATCGGCCTCGATCAGTTCGACGCGGTCAAGGCGGCGGATGCGGGCGCGCTGCGGGTGAAGAGCGCCGAGCGGCTGCGCGACGCGGTGCTCAAGGCGCTGGCCCGGATGCACGCGGTGCTCGACTCGCAGCAGCGCGCGCAGCTCGCCTACCTGATCCGCACGGGCGCGCTTTCCATCTAGGCACGGCGGGATCCCAAGCCCCGCTGCTCGCGCGGGGCTTGGGTTTCACATCCGACCGGAGACCGAGAAGGCCAGCGGCGCGGAGGCGAACGTCAGCTCGCGCCCGAGCAACGCCCCTGGCCGGTGCAGGAGAGGAATCGCGATGCCGCAGCCCGCTCCGATGGCCGCTCCGGCGAGCACGTCGGTGAAGTAGTGCTTCTCCGCGGCGATGCGCAGCGCGCCTACCGTTCCGGTCATCGCGGCGGCGGCCCCCCACAGCCACGGGGCGGCGCTCGAGCCCTGCAGCTGGGCCGCCATCGCCAGCGAGGTGGTCACCGAGGCCGTGAGGGCGGTGTGACCCGAGGGCAAGCTGAGCCGGTCGTCCGCGCCGGCGACGGCGTACGCTCCTTCCGGAGCACCGTGGCCATAGCGCACGAAGGGCCGCTTGCGCGCAGTGGCGAATTTCGTCAGCTGCACCAGCGCGCTCGACACCGCCGCCGATTCCGCGACGATCAGGGCCGCGCGCAGCCCCGCTCCGTCGGATGCGCTGGGACCGGTGAATGCGAACGCGCCGGCGATCGCTCCCAGCGGAACGATTGCGTCCGCGAGCACCGTGCTGGCGGTGCTCGCTCCTTCGCGCCAGGAGACGGTGAGCGCGTCGTGGAACCAGGCGTCCACTGCGTTCAGGCTCCCGCGCCCGCCGGTGCCCGGCAGGCCGGAATTGTCCGGGCCCTCGCAGATGCGGCAGGACGCGGGCACCAGCCGGTCCTGCAAGAGCTCGGTGGCGACGAGGGTGCCCAGCGCGGTAGCCCCGATGGCGATGTCGGCGGCGGGTCGCAGCAGGAGCTGCTCGTCGGCGCGCGCCGGAACGGCGGCCAGCAAGCCGAGCGCGAGGTAGAGCGATCTCACGCGATCAGCCGTTCGCGGATGCGCGACAGCTCGTCGGCCAGCGCGTTGCAGCTCGGATGCCGCCGCGCCGGATCCTTCTCCAGCAGCCGGAGGATGGTGCGCTCCAGGTCCTCCGGAAAGGCCGGATCCTTCTTGCGCAGGGGTTCCGGCGCCTTGCTCACCTGCATCATGAGCAGGGGCAATAGCTCACCGTGCACGAACGGCGGCGAGCCCGCGAACAGCTCGTAGGCGCAGACGCCGAGAGCGTAGAGGTCGGTCGCCGCCGTCACCGCGCTGAAGTTCGAGATCTGCTCGGGGGACATGTATTGCGGCGTTCCCGCGATCGATCCGACCACCGTCACCCCCGGGGCGGCATGGTGCTTGGCGATGCCGAAGTCCATCACCTTGAGCACTCCCTCGCCGGTGACGAAGAAGTTGTCCGGCTTCACGTCCCGGTGGATGACTCCGGCCTCGTGCGCCGCCTGCAGCCCGCGGCACGCCTGGACGAGGTAGTCGAGCGCCTCCGCGTACGGCATGGGCCTCGCCATCCGCTCCTTCAAGCTCTCACCCCGGAGCAGCTCCATGCTGATGTACCGGTGCCCGCCATGCAAGCCGATGTCGTACAGGCGGATGATGTTCGGGTGCAGAAGCTGGCGGGAGAGCTTCAGCTCTTGCTTGAAGCGCGCGATCGCCGTCTCGGCAGTGGTCTGCAGGAAGACCTTGAGGGCGACGTCCTCCTCCAGCTCCAGGTCGCGCGCGCGAAAGACCGGCCGTCACCTCGACCTCGACGAGCGGAAGGTCTTCCTCCGACAGCTTCGCGCCGGGAGCGTCCAGGCCGGGCAGGTCGGAGAGATCGGGCAGCCTGGGCATCGACTTGCGGCGGTGGTGGGCGGCGTCCTGCACCACCGCCGTCGCGACCATCGGCGTCGCCCGCGTACGCGCCCGGAGCTGCGCGAGCAGCTCGCGGACGTCGCGCCAGCCCGGCGAGCGCGCCTCGATCCTCTCCAGCGCCTCCTTCGCGTTCTCGGCGAAGTCGTGCTGGAGGTAGAGCCGCGCGAGGCGGTGGAACGCCTCCATCTCCGCCTCGTCCTGCGGCCCCTTGGCGACGAACGGTCCCAGGAAGTGCTCGAGCTGGAACCCGAGCGCGCCCAGATCGCTCGCCAGCTGCACCGCCCGCACCGCCGCGGACCGGTAGCGCGGGTCGTCGCGCGGGACGCGCACGAAGTTGTCCAGGGCCTTGCCCGTGTCGCCCGCGTCCAGGTAGCTCTGCGCCGCCTCGAGCGGCATGCCGGCGTCGGCGTAGAGCTGCGCTGCGTCGGCGCTGCGCCCGAGCTGCTTCGCGATGCGCGCCGCCTCGCCGTGCTTGCGCAGCTGCAGGTACGCATCGAGCGCGAGCTCCAGCTTTCCCGACGCCTCCAGCTTCTGCGCCGCGAGCGCGCTGGTGGCAGTCCCGCCCACGGCGGGTTGCCTCGATTGCCCGAGCAACGACGGGACCATCTCCAGCCGCTCGCCGGCCTGCAGACGCGCCGCCCGGAGGTGGTCTCCCGCCCGCTGCAGCGTCTCCACCGCGCGCGCCCGCTCGCCCAGCGCGGCGAACAGCTCCACCGACACCTGCGCCTCGCCGGCCTTGGCCAGCCAGATGGCCGCGGAGAGCGCCCGCTTCCTCAGCACCGGCTCGAGCTGACCCACCTGCCCGGGCTGTACGCCCAGCGATTCCAGCAGCACTTCCCCTGCCTCGCGGTAGCGCTTCCCCGCCGCCAGGAGGCGGCCCACGTCGTCGACCGCGCCCAGATCCTGGAAGGCCCGCAGGGCCTCCGCCGACCGGCCCGCCTTCTCCAGCTCGCGCGCCTTCTCGTAGGCCTTCCGGTCCACTCGCGACGTTCCCCCCCGCGCCCGACGCTAGCTCTCGTCCGGGATCTGCGCCGCGAGCCCCTTGATCGACTCGGGCTGGTTCGCCACCTTGAGAGCTTCCTCCAGCGTGATGAGGCCTTCCTTGATGTAGCGCAGGATGCACGAGTCGAGGCTCTGGATGCCCGATCCGTCGTTCGAAGCGGTCTCCAGGTAGGCATCCACCTGGAACACCTTGCCTTCGCGGATGAGGTGCGCAATCGCGTAGTTCTGCAGGAGCACCTCCAGCACCGCCACGCGTCCCTCGCCGCTCGCGTGCTTGACCAGGTGCTGCGAGACCACGCCGCGGAGCAGCACGCTCAGCGTCGAGCGCACCTGCTCCCGGCTCTCCTCCGGGATCACGTCGATGATGCGATCGATCGCCTTCGCCGCGGAATTGGCGTGCAGGGTGCCGATGACCAGGACCCCGGTCTCCGCCGCCGCGATGGCCAGGCTGATGGTCTCCAGGTCCCGCATCTCTCCGACGATGAGCACGTCGGGAGACTCGCGCAGCGCGCTGCGCAGCGCGCCCGCGAACGACTCGGCGTGCTTTCCCACCTGCCGCTGCGTGATCACCCCGCGAATGGGGCCGTGCAGGTACTCGATCGGATCCTCGATGCTGATCACGTGGCGCTGCGAGGTCTTGTTGATCTCGTCCACCATCGCCGCGAGCGTGGTCGACTTGCCCGACCCGGTGGGCCCGGTCACCAGGACCAGGCCGTTGTTCAGCTGGGTGAGCCGCTTGACCGAGAGCGGAAGGTTGAGCTCGTCCAGCGTGGGGATCTCGTTCTTGATCACCCGGAACACGGACCCCAGGCCCTGGCTCTGCACGAACACGTTGGCGCGGAAGCGGGCAACGCCGGGCAGCTCGTAGACGAAGTCCAGCTCGCGCTTCTTCTCGAACTCGGCCCGCTGCTCTTCGCTGAGGAGCTCGAGCAGGAACCGGCTCGTCTCCAGCTCGGAGAGCACGCGGAACGGCAGCGGCAACAGATCGCCCTCGTACCGGATGATGGGCACGTTGCCGGCGTGGAAGTGCAGATCGGAGGCCCCCTGCTCCGCGACCAGCCGCAGGAAGGAATCGAAGCGCGGCACCCCTTTAGCTCCCCGTCCCCTTCGCGGCCGGCTTCTGCCCGGACCGCGGGGCCTGCGCAACGGCCGCCGGACGAACGGGCGCCTGCGCCGGGGGAGCCGTCGGAGCGGCCGTCCGGATCGGCGCAGGTGGCGCCTTGGGCGCGTCCTCCAGGAACGCCTCGAAGTCCTTCTTGCTGACCGCCTTGATGTAGGCGTCCTCGGCGGAGATCTTCCCCTCCTTGTAGAGGCGCATCAGGTCGTTATCCATCAGCTGCATCCCCTGCTCGCGCGAGGTGGCGATGACCGAGGGGATCTGGAACGCCTTGCCTTTGCGGATGAGATTCGAGACCGCCTCGTTGTTGAGCATCACCTCGACGGCCAGGACCCGGCCCGGCCCGTCCTTCTGCTTGAGAAGGTGCTGGCAGCAGACGGCGCGGAGGCTGTCGGCCAGCGTCGCGCGCACCTGCTCCTGCTGCCCGGGCGGGAAGGCGGCGATGAGCCGGTCGACGGTGGTGGCGGCGCTGACCGTGTGCACGGTGCCGAAGACGAGATGGCCGGTCTCCGCGGCGATCACGGTGAACTCGATGGTGGGCAGGTCGCGGATCTCGCCGACCAGGATCACGTTCGGGTCCTCGCGCAGCGTAGAGCGCAGGGCGCTGGCGAACGAGTCGGTGTGGGTGCCGATCTCGCGCTGGTTGACCAGGCTCATCTGCCGCCGGTGGATGACTTCGATCGGGTCCTCCAGGCTGATGATGTGCCGCGACGAGGTCCGGTTGATGGAGTCGATCAGCGCGGCCAGGGTGGTCGACTTTCCCGATCCGGTCGGACCGCCGACCAGCACCAGCCCGTTCTTGAGATTCGGGAAGGTGCGCATGACCGGCGGCAGGCCCAGGGTGGCGATCTCCGGAAGCTGCCCCTTGATCCGGCGGAAGACGCCGGAGAGCCCGCCCAGCTGGTGGAAGATGTTGGCGCGGAACCGCAGTCCCTCGCTCTTCACCTCGTGCGAGTAGTCGACGTCCTGCAGCGCCTGCAGCCCGACGATCTGGTCGGCGGTGAGGTGCGGCAGGAGCAGCCCCTGGACCTGCTCGAGGGTCAGCGACTGCTCGGTCACCGGGCTCGTGCGGCCGAGCTTCTTCATGTAGACGGGCCGGCCGGGGGCGATGATCAGATCGTCGCCCTCGGCGCGGGCGAGCTGGACGAGCAGCCGGTCCAGGAGCGCCACCGCCGGCGCTCCCCCGGTCGCAGTCACGCGCCAGCGGGTCATCAGCTCGCGCGCCGCGGCCCGCACGCTGGCGTTGGGATCGTCGCTCAGCTTCGCCACCGACGGCGCGTGCTCGCTCACGTCGAACTCGTGCAGGTACTTCACCGCCAGGAGGCGGATGTCGGAGCTCTCGCTGGCGGTGAGCGGCGCCACCTGGGCGTGCGCGTCCTTGGCGCCCATGTCGATCAAGGCCTGGATGCAGGCGGGCTGCAGCTCGGGATCGGCGCCGAGGATGTGGACGAGATAGGGCACCGCGCGCGGATCGTTGATGGCGGCGATCGCCTCGACCGCCGTCTCGCGCACCCACCAGTCGGGATCGCCGGTCGCCGTCTGCACCAGCGAGCGCAGCGCCTTGGGATCCTTGACCCGCGCGAGCACGCTGACCGCGAATCGGCGGATGACGTCCGACTTGTCGGCGAGGTAACCGACCATGTGCGCGGTCAGGTGCAAGCCACCCAGCTCGATGAGCGCGTCCATCACCCGCTCGCGCACCCACCAGTCCTCGTCTCGCAGGTAGCCCATCAGCTTGGGCCACAAGGAGGCATCGGGATCGGACACGCTGCGGATCACCTCGGTCGCCATCCGCCGCACGTTCACGTCGTGCGAGCGGAGCAGCCAGATCACCGTCCGGCTGACGTCCAGCTTGCCGCTCACGCTGAGCGTCTTCAGCACCTCGGCGGCGCGGTTGCGCACCGGCATCTGCCGGTGCCCGAGCGCGTCGACCAGCGGTGGGAGCACCGTGTCGGTGCCGATGACCTCCAGCGTGTTGAGCACCGCCAGCCGGATGGCCCGCGGGCCTGCGCGCATCTTGCGTTCCAGCGCTGCAATCGCGCGCGGGGAGGAAAAGCGGCGCAGGCCTTCCACCGCCGCCTTGGCGAGGCCCACTGCCTCGGCGTCGAGAAAGCGGGAGACGAACTCCCAATAGTCCTCTTCCGAGCAGAGCTGCGCGAAGGAGGCGACGGCTTGCAGCATCACCGGTTCGGGTTGGCCGTCCAGAGCGGTCGCGATCACCTTGAGCGCCGCGGCCGGATCCTTGCCCATCGCCTTCGGATCGCCCAGGTGCTCGAGCGCGAGCGCCTTCTCCTGGGGAGTGCCGGCCGCGAGCGCCGATTGCAGGGCCGGGATCGCCTGGGTGCGCGCGAAGGAGACGAGCACGTCGAGCGCCTCGGCGCGCCCGGGAAAGTCGCGCTCGCCCACCGCGCGCGAGAGCAGATCGAAAATCGTCTTGCTGCCGCCGATCTGCAGGAGTCCCCGCGCCGCGATCTCGCGGAGCTGCCCGTCCGCCGAGCGCAGGTGCGCCACCAGCTCGGCGTGCTCGGTGGGGGAGTTCACTTTGGCGAGCAGCGAGGTGAGCGTGGTGCGCAGCGCGGAATCGGGCGACTTCAGCGCGCGGACGAAGGGCACGAACAGCGCCTTGTCCGGATTGGCCTCGACCAGCCGGGCGAAGACGCCGAGGCGCGCCCGGTGGACCTGCGCGTCCGAGGCCTTGCCCGAGAGCACCTCCAGCAGCTTGACCAGCTCCTGCGACGCCGTGGACCCGGCCGCGGCCAGGAAATTCTCGATCTCCTCGGAGCCCTTCCAGGAGGCAGTTTTGAACTGGTTGAGCAGCTCCTTCCCGGACAGCATCGTCGGTCGAGCTTAGCATTCCGATGCGCGCCGTCCGGTAAACGGCTAGGTTCTCCGGGTGGTTTCCGCTGGGTCTTTCACCTACCTGGCGCTCGGCGACTCGACCGGCGTGGGTGTCGGGGCCGGGGAGGGAGGCGGCTACGCCGAGCGGCTGTTCCAGCGCGTCCTCGCCGCGCGGCCCGGAGCCCTCCTCGTCAATCTGTGCCAGAGCGGCGCAACCAGCGCGGACGTCCTCGCTGCGCAGCTCCCGCGGGTGGCGCCGGCGCGACCGTCGTTCGTCACGCTCGGCATCGGCATCAACGACGTCGCCTCGCAGATCCCGGAGGAAGCGTTCTCGGTGAACCTGGAAGAGATCGCGGTGGGGCTCGGGACGCTGCGCGTGCCGGTGGTCCTGATGAACATCCCCGATCTCGCGCTCGCCCCGATCGCGGCCCGCTCCGAACGCGCCCTGTACGAGCGGTACATCGAGGTGTTCAACGAGCACGTCGAGGCGACCGCGGCCCGGCACCGCTTCACGCTCGTCGATCTCTACGCCAGCAGCCGCAGGCTGCGCGGCCGGACCGATCTGTTCGCGACGGCGCAATTCTCCTCGACGTGGGCAAGCGTCTTCATGCCCACCAGCGCACAGGCGATCCCCTGGGTTGAGCGGACGAACTGCAGCGCGCGCTGCGCGTCCGTGTCCAGGCCCGCCAGCCGCTCGCGCTGGGCCGGGGAGAGGTGCGTGAGCCGTCCCTGCAATACCGAGGCGGAAGCAAAGACCGCGACGCCCGCCTCGCGCGCCGCCTCGAGCAGCGTGCGCCCGCGCTGATTGGGCAGCGAGGCCGCCTCGTCCATCTCCAGGTTGAAAGGCAGCTGCACGGCGCGGAAACGGTGCCGTTCGCCGGCCACGTCCCGGGCCGTCTGCAACAGCTCGTGGAGCGAGAGGTGCTCCTCGTCGTCGTCGGGCACGCGGAGCCCGTTCCAGGTGGCGATGCCGTAAGCGGCGATCCGCTGCTCGTCGCAAGCGCGCTCCAGCTCGCCGAAGGCTGCGCGCAGGCGCGCGAGGAACTCGTCCCGGGAGAGCTCGCCGAGCTGCGTCTCCGGGTTGTGCAGGTAGTACAGATCGATGGTCTGCACTCCCAGGTTGCGCCGGCTGCGGTTGATCTGATCGGCGAGGAAGCGGGGCGCCAGCGAGTGCATGCCGTCGACGATCTCCTCCCAGCGCAAGAGGCCCGGGCGCACGTAGCTCTCCTCCAGGTAAGCGCGCGGATCGCGGGGGCGCGCGCCGTCGAAAGCGAGGAAGCCTCCCTTGGTGCAGACCACCACGCGCTCGCGGGGAACGCCGCTGTCGCGCAGGGCCTTGCCGACGGCGCGCTCGCTGCGCTGGTTGCGGTAGTTGATCGCGCTGTCGACGACATTGACGCCCAGCTCCAGCGCGCGGCGCACCGACCGCGCGTAGGACGCGTCGGTCGCCTCGTCATCGCGGCCGAGGTAGGTCCCGATGCCGAGCGAGGACACGAAAAGGCCTAGCGCCTCGCGAAAATGGCCGGGCGCAGCCTCCGCCTCGCGCGCGAAGGCAGAGGTCCCCGAGGGCGTCGCCCGTGCGTCGGGCATCGTGAGCCACCTCCGGCGCCACAATACCTCGACCTCGCCGTTCGCTCGTACCCACCGGGACGGCCGGACCCGAAGCTACTTCTCCCCCTTCTTGAACACGTTCGCCATCGCCGTCCTCACCGTCTCCTTGATCATGTGGCCGGCGTCGGGATCGCCCTTGAGGATCGCCTTGGCGTACGCGGTCGCCTCCTTGAGGGTCACGTGCGGGGGCATCATCGGGTACTCAGGGTCGACCAGCGCCTCGACGACGCAGGGACGGGTCGAGGCCAGCGCCACGTCCCAGAGGCGGGGAACGTCCTCGGGCCGCTCCATCTTCACCCCAGAAAGCCCGATCGACTCGGCGAAGCGGGCGTAGGGGAAGTCGGGGATTTCCTGGGAGCCGTCGAACTTGGGCTCGCCCGACTGCGCCCGCATCTCCCAGGTGACCATGTTGAGATCGCGGTTGTTGAGGACCAGCAGGACGAAGCGCGGGTCCTTCCACTCCTTCCAGTACTTGCCCACGGTGATGAGCTCGTTCATCCCGTTCATCTGCACCGCGCCGTCTCCGGCCAGCGCGAAGACGGGCCGCTCCGGGTAGGCGAATTTCGCCGCCAGCGCGTACGGCATCGCCGGCCCCATGGTGGCGAGGTTGCCGGAAAGCGAGCCCATCATCCCCTTGCGGAAGCGCAAGTAGCGGGCGTACCAGATCGCGGTGCTGCCGGAGTCGGCGCTGAAGATGGCGCGCTCGGGCAGCCGCTTGTTCAGCTCGAAATAGACGTAGGCCGGGTTGATCGGGTGCGCCTCGACCCGCGCCCGCGCCTCGAGCAGCTGGCGCCAGTCCTCGATGCTCTTGTCGATCTGCTGCCGCCAGGCGCGGCCCGCCTTGCGCTTCAGGTACGGCAGGAGCGCGCGCAGCGTCTCGGCGCTGTCACCCGTCAGGTTCACCTCCATCGGGTAGCGCAGACCGAGCATGCGTCCCTTGATGTCGACCTGGACGCCGCGCGCCTGACCCTCCTTGGGGAGGAACTCGGAGTAGGGGAACGACGAGCCCACCATCAGGAGCGTGTCGCAACCCGTCATCAGGTCCCAGCTCGGCTTGGTGCCGAGCAGGCCGATGGAGCCCGTGACGCCCGGAAGATCGTCCGGCAGCGCCGCCTTGCCGAGCAGGGCCTTGGCGATGCCCGCGCCCAGCACGTCGGCCACCTGCAACACTTCGTCGGCGGCGCGGATGGCGCCCGCCCCCACCAGCATGGCCACCTTCTCGCCCGCGTTGAGCACCTGGGCCGCCCGCTGCAGATCCTCCTCCCGCGGAACGATGCGCGGGCTCGTCCAGCCCGCGCTGGAGTGGATGGTGCTGTGCGCGTGCGCGGGCGCCTGGGCGGGCTCCTCCTGCAGGTCCTTGGGGACGATCACGCAGGTGACGCACCGCTCGGACAGCGCGATGCGGAAAGCGCGATCGATCGCGTGCCGGATCGAGGCGGCGTTCATCACGGTGGTGACGTAGTTGTGCGCCACGTCCTTGAACAGCGTCTGCAGGTCGACCTCCTGCTGATAGGCGCCGCCGAGCGCGGCCCGCGCCTGCTGGCCGACGATCGCGACGACGGGCGCGTGGTCGAGCTTCGCGTCGTAGAGCCCGTTCAGGAGGTGGATCGCGCCGGGACCCGAGGTGGCCATGCAGACGCCGACCTCGCCCGTGAACTTCGCGTGGCCGCAGGCCATGAAGGCGGCCATCTCCTCGTGGCGGACCTGGATGAAGTCCACCTCGTCCTGCGCGCGGTCGAGCGCGCCCAGGAAGGCGTTGATCCCGTCGCCGGGATAGCCGTAGATCCGCTTGACGCCCCACTCCCCGAGGCGCTTCAGGACGTAGTCCGCGACGAGCTCCGCCACAGTGACTCCTTTCTCTCCGCTCCGAAAGATCGCGTTCCGCAGGAGCGCGACGGCCAAACCTCGCTACGGAGCGAGGTCGGCGAGGCCTTGCAGGTCGACGCAGGTGACGCCCCGCGCGGTGACGAGCACCATCAGCACGCTGTCGCAGCTCCGGCAGCGGACGACGGTGCCCGGGGCCTCGAGGTAGACGACGAGCTCGGCGACGCGCCCGCTCGTGCCGCAGCTCCCGCAGACGCCGGTCGCGGTCGTCATCTCGGCGCCGAAGACCTCGACCAGCTGCCCCGCGATCGCGTTGCCGTCGAGCGCGTCCATCATCGTCCTCCTGTGGCGCCGAACCGCTCGGTCTTGATCCGGCCCGCGTCGTGGCCGAGCCCGACGAGCGAGCTCGCCGCCACCTCGACGAAGGCGGTCGGCCCGCAGACGTAGACGAGCGGGCGCTCCTCCGGCGGCCAGGCCACCTCGGCGAGGAGGTCCGCGTCGATCCGGCGCCCGTAGCCCGTCCAGCCGTCCGGCTGCTCGCGCGTGAGCGTGAGCCGCACGTCGGTGCCGAGGTGCTCGAGCTCGTCGCGGTAGATCACCTCGTCGAGCGAGCGCGAGGAGTAGAGGAGCCGGGCCGGCGCCGAGCTCCGGGCGGCGGCGCGGTGCCGCAGCATCGAGCGAAACGGCACGACGCCCGAGCCGCCGGCGACGAGGAGCAGCGGCCCGCCGGTCGAGGCCTCCCAGACGAAGTAGCCGCCGATCGGGCCGCGCAGCTCGAGCTCGTCACCGGGACGGAGCTCGTCGACGAGGTAGGGCGAGACCTCGCCGTCGTCCAGCCGCTCGACGGTCAGGACGAGGTGCTCGTCCTCCGGCGCGGAGGCGATCGAGTAGCTCCGCTGCGCCTGGTAGCCGTCCTCGGCCGTCAGCCGCACGTCGACGTGCTGACCCGCGAGGTGGCCGTGCCAGTCCGGCGGGTCGAGGACGATGCTGCGCACGCGCGGCGTCTCGTCGAGGAGCTCGACCACGCCGGCGACCTGCCAGGTCAGTCGCCCGCGTAGCGCTGCTCTTTCCACGGGTCGCCGTAGTTGTGGTAGCCGTAGGTCTCCCAGAAGCCGGGCTCGTCGTCCTCGCGCAGCTCCAGCCCCCGCACCCACTTCGCGCTCTTCCAGAAGTACAGGTGCGGGACGAGCAGGCGCGCCGGGCCGCCGTGCTCGGGGTCGAGCGGCTCGCCGTCGTAGCCGTACGCGACCCAGGCCCGGCCGCCCGTGACGTCCTCGAGCGGAAGGTTCGTCGTGTAGCCGCCGTCGCACCAAGCCGTGACGTGCTCGGCGCTCGTCTCGACGTCCGCGAGCAGCGTGTCGACCGAGACGCCGGTCCAGACCGTGTCCAGCTTCGACCACTTCGTCACGCAGTGGATGTCGCGCGTGACGGTCTCGCTCGGCAGCGCACGAAGCTCGTCCCAGCTCCAGGAGACGGGCTGGTCGACGGCGCCGCGGATCGCGAACGTCCAGTCCTCGAGCCGCGTGTGCGGCGTCGGCCCGGCCGAGAGCACCGGGAAGTCGCCGGTGACGTACTGCCCGGGAGGGATGCGGCTCGGGTCGACGTCGTCGCGGCGCCCGCGGCCCCGGAAGCCGCGCGAGATCGGGCTCATGCCACGATCATTGCACTCGGGAGCCGAACCGCCACGGCCTCTCGTACGAATGCCGGGTGTGGTTAGCTTGCAGCGGCTTGAGCAAGCAAGGGGGCGAGCGGCCGTCCCTGAGGGAGCGCGGCCCGCTCGTATCGGGCGCAGGCGTATCGAGCCTCAAGGGAGGGAGGGCTCATGGCGGATCATCTCGACGCCCCAGGCCTGACATCCCCGGCGATGGACACGCGGGTCGACATCACCGACCACTACGCGTTCCAGAAGCCGGGCGATCCTGGGCGCACAGTCCTGATATCGAACGTGAACCCGTTGGCACCGACGCACGCCGACGAGTTCCGTTCCGATGCGGTCTACGAGACGCTCGTCGACACGGATGCGGACGCAATGCCGAACATCGCGTTCCGGTACCGCTTCACGCCGAAGAGCGGCGGCAAGCAGTTCGCGAAAGTCACGCGGGCGGAGCTGAACGGACAGGTCGAAGACGGACACCTCCACGGGCATGAGAAGCCGCTCGTGGCGGGCGCGCCGGTCAGCTTCGGCTCGAACGCGATCGTCAGCAACGGCGTCGGCCGCACCGGCGTGAAGTTCTTCGCCGGCTTTCGCAGCGACCCGTTCTTCTTCGACCTGCTCGGCTTCCTGAACGGTCTCCAGTTCACCGGTTCCGACTTCTTCGCCGACAAGAACGTGTTCGGGATCGCGCTCGAGCTGCCGAACGCGCTGCTCGGCGAGAACCCGAACATCGGCGTGTGGGTGCGGACGCTCGTGCCGATGACGATGCAGCCCCACCACCTCACGCAGGCCGATCAGATGGGGAGGCCGGCGATCAACACCGTGTTCAACCACGGCCCGGACAAGAACCTCTTCAACGTCACCCAGCCGGCGGCCCAGCGGAACGCGGCGACCGCGGAAGGCCCCACCTTCCTCGAGGAGTTCACCTCCGAGCTGGAAGCGCTCGGCGGCTACTCGGCCGGCGACGCGCTGGCGATCGCCGAGATCCTGCTGCCGGACGTCCTTACGTTCGACTACTCGAGCGGCGCCGGGTTCCTGAACGGACGGCGCCTCCAGGACGACGTGATCGACATCGAGCTGAGCCTCGTCACGAACGGCAAGATCACAGGCGACGGCGTTGGGCCGCACACCGACTACCTATCGACGTTCCCGTATCTCGGGAACCCGCACGTCTAGGAAGGAGGTCTCGAAGATGAAGCAGATGGACCGCAAGGGCTTCGTCAAGCTCGCGGGAGCCGGCTCCGCCGCCGCGGCCGCAGCCGGGGTGCCATTCGTGGGCGGCCTGCTCCACCACGAGCGCGGCACGCTCCGGTTCAGGGCCTCCGGCGGCCTGCCCACCTCGCCGCTTCCGAGCTACGCGACCCACGTCGTCGAAGGCACCGTCGACCTGGAGGCGCAGTCGGGGACGGTGACGAGTCGGGTGCTCGCCGGTCACCCGGGCGCGACGAGCGGCATCGGCTTGCCGGGCCTCTCGCGCATCATCCGCGTCACCGAGGTGAAGGGATCGGAGTCGCCGATCCGGCTGCGGGGCGAGATCGAGGATCGATCCCAGCTTCGCCGCGGCGAGAGCCCGCACGTCGAGATCGTCGTCGACCGGAGCCGTGGCGTCGTCGAGGCGCCGTTCCTCGGCCGGCAAGTCGACCTTTCGCTCGCGTAGCGGAACTACCGCCGGGCCGCGCGGCCATTCCAGCCGCGCGGCCCGGCGCCCAACACGCCGCCCGAGCTTCGGCACGGCTGTTCGCAGTGCGTTATAGTCGCGGCGCTTCACGGGCGGGAAACCATCTTGTGTCCGCCGTATCGCTGGCGCGGTGGGCGGGGAGGCAAGATGAATCGAGCAGGAAGAGTGCTCGCGGTTTCCGCAGGGATCGCTTTCGCCGCCGCCCTCACGGCGTACTACATCGTCAGCTACCTGATGATGACGCCGCCTTCGGTCGCCGCATCGGGAAGCGCGCCGCGGGCCAGGCTCACGCTCCAGACGGTCGCGTCACTCGGCTTCAAGCCGCACCCGGACTGGGTCTCCTACCTGGCGAAGAACCCGCAGGGCAAGTGGGTCCACGGAACGATCCTGAAGGTCCCCGCCCACTCCCTCGTCACGGTCACCATCTACCAGTACGACACCGCAACGGGCTTGCGCAATCCGTTCTGGGGCGGGTTCCACGGCACGGTCGGACCGGTGACGGTCAACGGCAAGGCGATCAAGACGCTCGACCCGAGCCTCGCGTCGCACACCTTCGCGATCCCCGACCTCGGCGTCAGCGTGCCGCTCAAGGGCGTCGCCGACAAGGCCCCGAACCAGTGCAGCGTCGCGCCGTGCACGCTCGCCGAGGCGCACAACACGATCGTGTTCACCTTCCGGACGGGCAAGCGCGGCACCTTCCGCTGGCAGTGCTTCGTGCCCTGCGCCGCCGGCTTCATCCTCGGCTTCGGAGGCCCGATGCAAAGCCTGGGCTACATGGACGGTCTGCTCGAGGTCGTATGACGATCCCGCACACCGAGGTCGGGCCGGCGCGGGTCCCGCGCCACTGGCTCCGCATGGTGGTCATCTGGGCCGTCCTGTCGGCCGTCGCGATTCCGCTGATCGTGCTCGTCCTCGGCCCCCACCTCCCGCCCGGCCGCATGACCTCGGAGGCCGGGTCACAGCGGGACGCGAACACGCTGATGACCGCGCTCCTCGCGCCCATCGTCGTGAGCGTCCTCGTCTTCTTCCTCTACTCGATCGTCGCCTTCCGCGAGCGCGGGGCGGCGATCGTCGACGGGCCGCCCCTGCGCGGGCACGTCCCGATGCAGACGGCCTGGGTGCTCTTCACCTCGGTCATCGTGGTCGCCCTGGCCGCCTGGGGGAGCTACACGCTGATCGTCAGCTCCCACGGCGCCGGCGGCGGCCAGGGCCCGGATCCCGTCGCCGTCCCGAGCCACCGGAGCCAGGACCTCGTCGTCCAGGTGATCGGCCAGCAGTGGAACTGGACGTACCGGTTCCCGGCCTACCAGGACGGCGAGACCGACCACCTCGAGCTCCCGAACCACTCGCCGATCGAGTTCCACGTCACCTCGCTCGACGTCACGCACTCCTTCTGGGCCTACCAGCTGGGCGTCAAGGCCGACGCCGTTCCGGGCGTCGACAACGTGGCCTTCGTCCACACGCGGGACGACGGCAACTTCAACATCCGCTGCGCCGAGCTCTGCGGGCTCTGGCACGGACACATGTTCCAGACCGGCAACGTCGTGACGCCGGTGGCGTTCAAGAGCTGGATCAGCTCGGAGCAGAAGGCGGAGGCTCCCAACCTGAGGTACCTCCCGCCGTTCGGGCGGACCTACTTCCCAGCGCCGTTCAGGAGGGCGGGCTAGATGACGACCTACGCTGCCGAAAGGCCGCTGCTGCCCGCATGGAGAGGGCTCATCGGCTTCAACATGTTCACGGCCCTCGCGCTCGGGGCGGGCGGCTGGTTCCTCGGCGCATGGATCGGGGGCCAGATCGCGGTCGGGAACGACTACCTGATCGCGACCGACCAGAACGACGTCGGCATCCTCATGGGCTACCTGTTCGGCTTGATCGGGTGGCTGGGCGGGCTCGGCTTCTTCAACTATCCGGTCTCACGCCTGCTCGGCCGGCCCGCGACCGTGCGCGAGAAGGAGTCCGGCGGCGCCGCCCGCTACTTCACGCTCTGCACCGACCACAAGGTGGTCGGCATCCAGTACTTCTTCGGCGTCGGGATCTTCTTCTTCATCGGCGGGCTGAACGCGATGCTGATGCGGACGGAGCTGCTGCGGCCCGTCGAGCGCGCCTGGCCGGCAGGCCAGTACCTGAGCCTCATGAGCCTGCACGGGACGATGATGATCATGATGACCTCGGCCTTCATCCTGGGGCCGTTCGGGAACTACTTCGTGCCG
>VAYE01000061.1 GCA_005883235.1 Actinomycetota bacterium | reverse complement strand
CGGCGGGATCCCGACCGGCTGGACGGGCTATGCGCCGCTCGGCACCGAGGGACGGTCGGGGATGGACGCCTACATCTTCGCGTTCATGCTGATCGGGCTCTCGCTGACCCTGACCGGGATCAACCTGCTGACGACGATCCTGACCATGCGCGCGCCGGGCCTCACCTGGACGCGCCTGCCGATCTTCGTCTGGGGCGTGCTCTCGACGTCGATCCTGATGGCGCTCGCGGCCCCGGTGCTGATCGCCGCCCTGCTGATGGAGCTGATGGACCGGGCGGCGAACACGTCCTTCTACCTGACGAGCTCGGGCGGCAGCCCGTACCTGTACGAGAACCTCTTCTGGTTCTTCGGCCACCCGGAGGTCTACATCCTCGCGCTGCCCGGCTTCGGGATCGTCCTCGAGATCCTGCCCGTGTTCGCGCGGAAGCCGCTCTGGGGCTACAAGCTCGCCGTCGCCGGCATGCTCGGCGTCACCTTCCTCAGCTTCATGGTGTGGCAGCACCACCTGTTCGTGAGCGGCATGAACTCGGGCCTCCGGCCCTTCTACATGCTCACGACGGAGCTCATCTCGATCCCGACCGGGTTCATCTTCCTGAACGCGATGGGGACGCTCTGGCACGGACGGATCCGCTTCACCGTGCCGATGCTGTTCGCGCTCGCCTTCTTCTTCAACTTCCTGATCGGCGGCCTCTCGGGGATCTTCCTCTCCGACGTCCCGAGCGACGTGACGACGCACGGCAGCTACTTCGTCATGGCGCACTTCCACTACACGATCATGGGCGGGCTCGTCTTCGCCTTCTTCGCCGCCGTCTACTACTGGCTGCCCAAGATGACGGGCGTCGTCCTCAACGAGCGGCTCGGGAAGATCCACTTCTGGTTGATGTTCGTGTTCTTCAACCTGACGTTCTTCCCGCTCTTCGCGGCCGGCTTCCTCGACATGCCGCGCCGGGTCTCGACCTACGCGCCGAGCCTCCAGACGCTCAACGACTTCGTCTCGGCGTCGGCCTTCGTGCTCGGCTCCTCGATGCTCATCTTCATCGCGAACCTGATCTACTCGCTCGTCTTCGCCCGCATCCCGGCGGCTGAGAATCCGTGGGCCTCACGAGGCCTCGAGTGGCAGGTGCCGACGCCGGTGCCGCTCGAGAACTTCGAGCGCATCCCGATCGTCAACTCCGGCCCGTACGAGTACGGCGTCGAAGGCGCGCCGCCGACCGCGACCCTCGGCCCGGTAGCCGTCCCGGCGGCGGGGAGCTGACGATGGACGCGCACGCCTCGACGCTCGAAGACCCGCCCGAGCTCCTCCCGCGCACGATCTGGGTCGGGTCACGCGTCTTCGCCGCGGGCGAGGCGTTCTTCTTCGTCCCCTTCCTCTTCGCGTTCTTCTACCTCCGGGCCTTGAACAGCAACGG
>VAYE01000060.1 GCA_005883235.1 Actinomycetota bacterium | reverse complement strand
CGCAACCTCGAGTTCGAGGGCTGGGAGGCGGACGACGTGATCGCCACCCTGGCCGCGCGCGCCGACGAGGCCGGCGTGAAGACGTGCGTCGTCTCCACCGACCGGGACGCATTCCAGCTGGTGTCCGAGAACATCTGCCTGATGATGACGCCGCGCGGGGTCTCGGACGTCCACGTCTATACACCCGAGCGCGTCGAGGCGCGGTACGGGATCCCGCCCGAGCGCGTGCCCGACTTCATCGGCCTCAAGGGGGACACGTCCGACAACATCCCGGGCGTCCCAGGGATCGGCGACAAGACGGCCGGCCAGCTGGTCGCGCAGTACGGGTCGCTCGAGGGGGTGCTTGAGCACGTCGACGAGCTCTCGCCCGCACGCGCGAAGAACCTCAGGGAGCACGCGGAGCAGGCGGTCGTCTCGAAGGAGCTGGCGACGATGCGCCGCGACCTCGACATCGACTGCGACCCCTCGCAGCTCGTGCTCGCCCCGCCCGACCGCACGCAGCTGAAGGAGATGTTCAGGCGCTTCGAGTTCCGGAACCTCCTGAACCGAGTGGACGAGCTCGACGCGGCGCTTCCGGCGGCAGCGGCGCCGGTCGAGGGTACCGACGTGCCGTGGCGCGAAGGGGAGCTCCCGGATATCCGCGGCCGGGCGGCGCTCGCGATCGAGGACGGCCGCTTCGCCCTGGCCGGAGAGGACGGCGTCCTCGTCGGCGACTGGCAGCCCGAGCTCGCCGCGCGGCTCCGCGACGCCCGGCTCGTCGCGCACGACTTCAAGTCGCTCCCGCGCCTGACGATGCAGCCGGCCGACGACACGCTGATCGCCGCGTACCTGATCGAGCCCTCGCGCTCGGAGTACGAGCTCGACGAGCTCGCCGAGGAGTACGGGCTCGTGCCGGTGCCGAAGCCGGCGGCAGACGAGGCCACGACGGCGCTCGTCCGCCACGCCGAGTCGGCCCGCCGCCTGGCCGATCCGATGCGCGCACGCCTCCGCGAGCGCGGCGGCGAGCCGCTCTACGACACGATCGAGCTTCCGCTCGCCGCCGTCCTCGCCTCGATGGAGGACGCGGGCGTGCGCATCGACGACTACCGCATGGGCGAGATCACGGCCCGGCTCCGCGACCGCCTCGAGGAGCTCGAGGCGCAGGCGTACGAGCTCGCGGGCGAGGAGTTCATGCTCGGCTCGACGCAGCAGGTGGCGCGGATCCTCTTCGAGAAGCTCGAGCTCACACCCGGCCGGAAGGGCAAGACGGGGTACTCGACCGACACACGCGTCCTGCGCACGATCCGCGGCGACCACGAGATCGTGGCCGTGCTCGAGGAGTGGCGCGAGTACTCGAAGCTCCTGAACACCTACCTCGAGCCGCTCCCGAGCCTCATCTCGCAGGCCGACGGGCGGCTGCACACGACCTTCAACCAGACCGTCGCCGCGACCGGTCGCCTCTCGACGTCGAACCCGAACCTGCAGGCGATCCCGATCCGGACCGAGCTGGGGCGCGAGATTCGGTCAGCCTTCGTGGCCGAGCCCGGAAGCCGGCTCCTCTCGGCCGACTACTCGCAGGTCGAGCTTCGGATCCTCGCGCACGTCTCCGGCGAGCCGAAGCTCCGCGAGGCCTTCGCGCGCGGCGACGACATCCACACGGTGACCGCGGCGGAGGTGCTCGGCAAGGATCCGGCCGCGCTCACGCGGGACGAGCGCACCGTCGCGAAGATGGTCAACTTCGGGATCATCTACGGGATCTCGGCCTTCGGGCTCTCGGAGAACCTCGAGATCCCGCGCGAGGAGGCGCAGGCCTACATCGACGCGTACCTCGCGCGCTTCCCGCTCGTCCAGGACTTCATCCAGCGGACGATCGAGCAGGCGACGCGGGACGGCTTCGTGACGACGCTGCTCGGCCGCCGCCGGCCCGTGCCGGAGATCAGAGCTTCGAACCGGCAGACCCGCTCACTCGGCGAGCGCCTGGCGGTGAACTCGATCATGCAGGGCTCGCAGGCGGACATCATCAAGGTGGCGATGGTGGCGATCCACCGCCGACTCCGCGACGAGGGCCGGGGGGCCCGGCTCGTCCTGCAGGTGCACGACGAGCTCCTGCTGGAGGTTCCGGAGGCGGAGGTGGGCCCGGTGCGCGACCTCGTGCGGGCCGAGATGGTGGGTGCGTTCCCGCTCGACCCGCCGCTCGCCGTCGACGTCGGCATCGGCGACGACTGGAACGACGCGAAATCCTGAAGGTCCGGTGCCGGCTGCCCCGGTGCCATGACACCTTTCGAGAGGTCCGTGCCGGACAGCGGGGACTGTCCCCGCTGTCCCGGCTGGGCCTGGCCGCTCGAGACACTGGGGACAGTCCCCGCCGGCCAAAGCGGTCATGTCCGTCGTGGAGGAGCTCGCTCACGGCGTACGATCGGCGTGACGTGCAGGTGACGCTGCCCGACGGGTACCGGATGTTCGTCGAGGAGCTCGGCGACGGCCTACCGGTCATCGTCCTCCACGGCGGGCCGGGGCTGGACCACTCGATGTTCCGACCCTGGCTCGACCCGCTCGCCGACGAGTTCCGCCTGCTCTACGTCGACGAGCGCGGCCAGGGCCGGAGCGATCGGGTCGACCCCGCGACCCTCTCGCTCGACGTCTTCGCGCGCGACGTCGACCTGCTCGCCGAGGCGCTCGGGGTAGGGCGCTTCGCGCTGCTCGGCCATTCCTTCGGCGCGATCGTCACGACCTGGCACGCCACGAACGTCGGCACCGCAGCGGCGTACGTGATCTCCGGTGGAGCCGACGAAAGCGCTGCGATGCTGGCCGACGTCGAGGCTTCTCTCGAAGCGATGGGCGAGCGCGGCCGGCCGATCGCCGACTCGTGGGACCAGGAGCAGCACGTCCGCACGGACGACGAGCTCGCGGAGCTGATGCGCGTCCAGATGCCGTTTCACTTCGCGGGCGAGGTGCCGCCGGGCTACGGCGAGGAGACCGTGTACTCCCCCGACGTGCTCCGCCACTTCTCGAGCGCCGGCTACGGCGACTTCGACTACCGGCCGCAGCTCGGAGCCGTCCACCGGCCGACGCTCGTCGTGGTCGGGGAGCGCGACCGCACCACGACGGTGCGGGCCGCACGCGTTCTCCACGAGGGCATCGAGGACAGCCGGCTCGTGGTCGTCCCCGGGGTCGGCCACATGAGCTTCGTCGAGGATCCGGAACGCTACCTCGACGCTGTCCGAACCTTCCTGCGCGCGGCTTCCGGCGCCTGAAGGCCGCTCAGGGCCTGGCTATACTGACCGGCTGCTCATGGCACCGGAGATAGTGGATACGACGGACGAAGAGCTCGAGGAAGGAGTCTGGACCCGGAACGAGGAGGGCGAGCTCATTCCGGACTACGAGTCGACCTTCCCCACGATCAACGAGGGCGAGGTCGTGCACGGAACCGTCGTCCGCGTCGACAAGGACGAGGTCCTGGTCGACATCGGCTACAAGTCCGAAGGGGTCATCCCGGTCGCCGAGCTGTCGATTCGCCGGTCGGTGAATCCCGCCGACGAAGTGTCGGTCGGCGAGCAGATCGACGCGCTCGTGATGACGAAGGAGGACGCCGAAGGGCGGCTCATCCTCTCCAAGAAGCGCGCGCGTTTCGAGCTCGCCTGGAAGAAGATCGAGGAGGCGGCCGAGTCCGGCGAGCCGGTGGTCGGCAAGGTGATCGAGGTCGTGAAGGGCGGCCTGATCCTCGACCTCGGCGTTCGCGGGTTCTTGCCCGCGTCGCTCGTCGACATCCGCCGCGTCCAGGACCTCGACGAGTTCCTCGGCCAGGAGCTCTCCTGCAAGGTGATCGAGCTCAACCGCTCGCGGAACAACGTCGTCCTGTCACGACGCGCGGTGCTCGAGGACGAGCGCAAGGAGGCGCGCCAGGCCATCCTCGACCGGCTCCAGCCCGGCGAGGACGTCGAGGGCGTGATCTCGAACATCGTCGACTTCGGCGCCTTCGTCGACCTGAACGGGATGGACGGGCTCATTCACATCTCCGAGCTTTCCTGGAGCCACGTCAACCATCCGTCCGAGGTGCTCGAGATCGGCCAGAAGGTCAACGTCCGCGTGCTCGACATCGACCGCGAGCGCCAGCGGATCTCGCTCGGGCTCAAGCAGACGCAGTCGGATCCGTGGCAGCAGGTGCTCGAGAGCTACCGCCAGGGCGACGTCGTCGAAGGGCGCGTCACGAAGGTCGTCACCTTCGGGGCCTTCGTCGAGATCCTGCCCGGCGTCGAGGGGCTCGTGCACATCTCCGAGCTCGCGCAGCACCACGTCGAGAACCCGCGTGAGGTCGTCTCGCAGGGCGACCCCGTGAACGTGCTCATCCTCGAGGTCGACGCGGAGCGCCGGCGGCTCTCGCTGTCGCTCAAGCGGGTCGAGGACGGCTCGGTGCCGAAGCCGCGCGCGGACGGGGCCGAATCGGTTCACACCGCACCGGAGCTCGACCTCTCCGAGGACGTCTTCGCCGAAGCGCCCGCGCCCGCCGAAGAAGAGCCTGCCCCCGAGCCGGAAGCAGACGCCGAGCCTGCGGCACTCGTCGTCGAGCCCGAGGCTGAGCCCGAGGCCGAGGAGCCCGAGCCGGAAGCCGAGCCCGAGCCCGAGCCGGAACCCGCTCCTGACGAAGAACCCGCCGCCGGGGACGAGCCCGACGGCCCGAACGCTGCCGCCTAGACCCGTCGCAATCGCGATCACCGGCGGGATCGGAGCCGGGAAGACCGAGGCTCTCCGGGCCTTCGCGCGACACGGGGCCGCGGTCGCCTCGAGCGACGAGGTCGTCCACCGTCTGCTCCGCGACGACGACGAGGTGAGACGTGCGATCGTCGCGCGCTTCGGCACCGAGGTCCTCGACGACTCGGGCGGCGTCGACCGAGCCGCGCTCGGGCGCGTCGTCTTCGGCGACCGCGAGCAGCTCGACTGGCTCGAGGCGCTGCTCCATCCTCGGGTCGTGCGAGAGTACGTCGCGTGGCGCGAGGAGCTCGGCGGCCGGCCGTTCCCGCCTCGCGCGGCGGCCGTCGAGGTGCCTCTCCTGTACGAGACCGGCGGTGAGGAGCGGTTCGACAAGGTCGTCGTCGTCACCGCGCCGCCCGAGGTGCGGGCCTTGCGCACGGACGTCTCCGACGCGCGCGAGGAGCGGCTGATACCGGACGACGAGAAGATCCGCCGCGCCGACTTCGTGTACGTGAACGACGGCCCGCTCGCCGACCTCGACCGGTTCGTGGCCGGGGTGCTCGAGCAGATCGCATGAGGCGCGTCGTCTCGCTCGTCGCCCTCGTCGGCGTGGCCGCAGGGCTGTTCGCGTACGTCCACACGGTGAGCCCGCCGTGGTACGAGCGGCTCCGCTACCCGCTCGGCTACGAGCAGATCGTCCGCGGCCATGCGCGGCACTACCGCCTCGATCCGGCGCTCCTCGCGGCGGTCATCTACCAGGAGAGCAGGTTCCGGCCGGCTGTCCGCTCGGACGCTGGGGCGATCGGTCTCATGCAGCTCCAGCCTTCGACGGCGGAGGGGATCGCGATCCGGACGGGCGGGACGCGGTTCCACGTCGACGATCTCTACGAGCCCGAGCTCAACGTCCGCTACGGCGCGTGGTACCTGCGCCATCTCCTCGACAAGTACGGCGACGAGCGAACCGCGCTCGCTGCGTACAACGCCGGCCAGCGGAACGTCGACGAGTGGCGCCGCCAGGGGAAGGGAATCGCATTCGCCGAGACTCGCGCCTATGTCGACCGAGTCGAGCGCCTGAAACGGATCTACCGGGATGCGTACGGTTCGCAGCTCGGCCCGCCGCCAGCCTGACACTTGACAGACGCCGAAGTGATGTCATAATGACGTCATGGAGCTGGCACGCTTCGTCGAGGCGCTCGAGGCCGATCTCGCCGCCATCGCCGCTGTCGGCGACGACGCGACCGCCGAGGCCGCCCGCCGCCTGAGCGCGGCGATCCGCGCCTCGGCCGGCCTTCGGCTCCTCGACGCGCTCGGCGAGGCCGCCCTCGAGCTGAACGAGCAGCTCAGCTCGGGTCGAATCGAGGTTCGGCTCGCGGGGCAGGACCCGTCGCTCGTGTACGTCGAGGAGGGCGCGCCGACGCCGGCTCCCGCCGACGACGGCGCGTCCGCGCGCATCACGCTGAGGCTCCCGGAGAGCCTGAAGTCGAGTCTCGAGGCGGCCGCCGCACGCGAGGGCGTGTCCCTCAACACGTGGCTCGTCCGCGCGCTCGGGCGCAGCGTCTCCGTCACCACAACCGCGACCCGAGGCCCGGGCAACCGTCTGCGGGGCTTCGGTCGCAGCTGAAAGGAGGAGAGATGGCGTTCTACACGCTCCGTTGCGCGGCGAGGGCGCCGAGGAGCTCGTCGAGGCGACTCGCATCGAGTGTCGTCCGGGTCGAGACGGCGAGTCGGAGGTGGTCGTCGAGGTTCCGGAGAACCGGCGGTTCGGCATCTTCGGCGAGACCGCGGAGGTGCGCCTGACCCTTCGCTGTCCTGATGGGGCGCGGCTCGGCGTTCGCGCCGCCTCGGCTGACCTTCAGGCACGCGGCAGGTTCTCGGCTGCGGACGTCCAGACCGCTTCCGGCGATGCCGAGGTCGACGAGGTCGACGGCGAGGTACGGGCGAAGGCGGCGAGCGGGGACCTGACGTTCCGCCGGATCGGACAGGGCCGGCTCGACGCCGCTTCCGGTGACGTCGAGGTCGGGCGCCTCGAAGGCGAAGGCCGGATCCGCACCGCTTCGGGCGACGTGACCGTGGACGTCGCCGAGAGCTCGCTCGAGGTCAGCACCGCGTCCGGGGATCAGCGGATCGACGAGGTGGCGAGCGGACGGGTGACGCTGAAGTCGGCCTCGGGTGACCTCCGCGTCGGCGTTCGTCGCGGAGTCGCGGTGTGGGTCGACGCGACCTCGATGAGCGGAGGCACGACCTCCGACCTCGACCTCGGCGCCGAGCCGAGCGGGGCCGAAGGCCCGACTGTCGAGGTGAAGGCCACCACGATGAGCGGCGACGTGCAGATCGTGCGCGCCGGCGCTCGGTGAATCGAGCCCGTCTAGCGAACCGGGACGAGTCCGTAGAGGCTCGTGTAGCCGGTGAGGTACACCCGCTCGCGGTCGGCGATCACCGGGCTGTACTCGCCGTCCGGGAATCGCCACTGGAGCTTTCCGGTGCGGGCGTCGAGCGCGAACGTCCGTCGCGCCCCTGGATTCGACTCGGCCAGCGAGCAGGATCCGCACGTCGAGAAGTAGACGAGCCCGTCGAGCACGGTCGGCGCTCCCGAGACCGGGGCTCCGGCGTCGAACGACCAGCGAGCAGCTCCCGTGGCCTGGTCGAGCGCGTAGAGACGGTGGTCGTACGAGCCGACGAATGCGCTTCCGCCCGAGAGCGCGAGGGGTGAGTAGACGTAGCTCCCGGTTCGCTTCGACCAGAGGAGACGGCCGGTCGCCGCGGCGAACGCGTACACCCGGCCGTTCGTCGAGCCCACGAAGACCCGGCCTCTCGCCACGGAGGGCGTTGCGTAGAGCCCGCCGAGGCCGCCGTCGCCCGCCGTCCAGCGGAGCCGGCCGGTACGGGCGTCGAGCGCGTACAGCCGCCCGTCGTACGAGCCGGCGAAGACCGAGCCACCCGCGAGGGCGACGCCGCCCTTCACCTTGTCGCCGGTCTCGAAGCTCCACCTGAGGCGCCCGGTTCGAGCGTCGACGGCATACACCCGGCGGTCCCAGGACCCGAAGTAGACGAGCCCGTCCGCGAGGAGGGGAGGAGTCTCGACGACGCCGGCCCGGAAGCGCCAGAGTGTCCCGCCGGAACGAGCGTCGAGCGCCGCCAGGAAGCTCGGCGCCGTGCCGGTGCAGGGCGGCGGATCCATGAAGCCGACGTAGACGACGCCCCGGCCCACCGCGGGAGACGCCGCCACGCAGCCGGCGAACTGGCGGCGCCAGAGGACCCGTCCAGTTCGGGCCTGCACGGCGAGGACGAGTCCGTGGTTCGTCCCGACGAACAGTCGCCCGTCCTCGAGGACCGGCGGGAACTCGATGAGGCTCCAGTCCCCGTGCACCGTCCAGATCGTGCGGAACGGCGGCCGCAGCCGAAGCGGCGGCGCGGCGTGGGTTCGGGCCGCGTCGAACCCGTACGCGGGCCACGAGAACCGGCTCGGCCTCGGCTTCGGAGGCCGGGTCGCCCGCGGCGGCGCCGTGGTGGTCGCTCGCGGCCGGGGCGCGGAGCTCTGGTGCGCATGAAGGAGCAGGACCGCGGCGGCGGCACCCACGAGGAGCGCCGCCGCGAGGATCACGAGCCTCGGCCTCACGATCCGACCCAGCCGTTGCGGTTGTGCACCGTGAACCGCAGGCTCGACGAGTCGCTGTTGCCGCGGATGTCGCTCGCCGTCACGACGAGGTCGTAGACGCCGTCGGGCAGGCGATGCGTGTCGAACGGCTGCGGCGTGAGCTTGAAGAGGAAGCAGCCACGCTGGAGGTACGAGTAGTGCGGCCCGAAGACGGACATGTTCTGGTACGTGCCCCGGGCATAGACGGTCCAGAAGGCGGAGTTCGAAGGCACCGTCGTTCGGTAGTCGACTGCGGCGCGCCGGGCCACGACGGTCCGGCCGGCCCAGCTCCTGATCTCCCACGTGAGGAGCGCGGGGGTGACAGGCAGGTTGCGCCACTCGCCGCTGACGGCCTTGGAAGGCATGTCGGACGCGTCCACGACCATCTCGACCTTGCCCCGCACGAAGCCGGGGAGCAGCGCGGGGCCGGTGTCGGTCTGCCGCAGCGAGATCGACCGCACCGAGGGCTTCGTCGTGTCGGAGTCTCGGACGCGAGGGCGGATGTGCCAGTACTCGAACATCCGCCCGCCGCCGGAGTCGACGCGAACCCAGGCGGGAGTGACGAGCGTGACCGTTCCGTCGGCGACGGGGTAGACCGCCGTGCCGTTCGGCGCGGAGACGTCGACGCCCTGGTGGAACGAGAAGCCCCCCGTGCCGTGGAGCACGGTCGCGAGGGTCGGAGGGCCCATGAAGACGCTGCGCGGGTCGCCGAAGTTGCCCCGCACGGGGTGCTCACGGTTGAACGGCTTGACCGGCCAGCCGAAGCCTCCGGCTGCCTGGGTGTGGGTCGCTGCGGGAGAGGTGGCGGAAGCCCGCTCCGGGCCGGCCTTCAGCGCGCCGACCGATGCGAGAACGGTGAACGTCGCGGTGGCGACGGCGGTGGCGAACGCGAGCTTCGCCGCACCGGCGCGAACTGAGGTGTGTGTGTTGGTAGCCATGCGGCCACCGTCGATCGGAGTCCAAATTGGCCGGTCACGGCCGGCTAACCGGGCGCCAACGGCCCATGTTCACGCTCCGGAAAGGGTGCTATAGAACAGGCTCGTGACCGGGCCGGACCCCCGCTTCGAGTTCCGACTCCTCGGCGCACTCGACGTGCGCAAGGGCGACGTCAGCCTGCAGCTTGGAGGGCCGAAGCAGCGGGCGTTGCTCGCGCTCCTCCTCGTCGACGCCGGCCGCGCGGTCTCGACCGACCGGCTGATCGACGCGCTCTGGGGCGAGCAGCCGCCGCGCACGGCGCCGACGTCGCTCCAGAACTTCGTCTCCCAGCTCCGGAAGCTCCTCGGGCCGGAGCTGCTCGTGACGAAGCCGCCCGGCTACCTACTGCGGATCGACCCGCTCCAGGTCGACGTGAACCGCGTCCAGGCGCTCGTCGAGGAGGCGGGATCAGCTGCGCCGGGCGACCGCTCCGCGAAGCTCCGCGAGGCGCTCGCGCTCTGGCGCGGGCCGCCGCTCGAGGAATTCGCCTTCGAGCCGTTCGCGGAGCGCGAGATCTCACGCCTGGAAGAGGTGCGGCTGGCGGTGCTCGAGGAGCGCGTCGAGGCCGATCTCGAGGCCGGCGCGCACGCGGACCTTGCCGGCGAGCTCGAGGCGCTCGTCAAGGAGCACCCGCTGCGCGAGCGCTTCCGGGAGCAGCTGATGCTCGCGCTGTACCGGTCGGGCCGCCAGGCGGAGGCGCTCGAGGCCTTCCAGGAGGGGAGGCGGGTGCTCGTCGAGGGGCTCGGCATCGACCCGAGTCCCCGGCTCCAGAAGCTGCACGGGGCGATCCTGCGTCAGGAGGTCGGCCTCGAGCCTGCCCGGGCGACGCCTGCGCAGGACCACTTCGAGGACGTGGCCCGGACGATCCTCCAGGGGCGAGTCGTTCCCGTCCTCGGCGCCGACGTGGCGGAGCTGACGCGTCGGCTCGCCCAGCGCTTCGGCTATCCCGACGAGGACGGAAGCGCGACGCTGCCGCGCGTCGCCCAGTACATCGCGGTCATGAAGGGATCCGGTCCGCTCTACGACGAGCTGCACGAGCTCCTAGACGCCGACCTCCCGCCGACGCCCATCCACCGCTTCTTCGCGTCGCTCCCCCCGCTGCTGCGCGACCGGGGTCTTCCGCACCAGCTGCTCGTGACGACCGGCTACGACACCGCTCTCGAGCACGCCTTCCAGGAGGCCGGGGAGGAGTTCGAGGTCGTGTCCTACCTCGCCGCCGGTCGGAACCGCGGCCGCTTCTGCCACATCCGCCGCGACGGAACCGGCACGCTGATCGAGCAGCCGAACACGTACGCGACGGAGCTGTCGCTCGAGCGCTGCACGGTCATCCTCAAGCTCCACGGCCAGGTCGAGCGCTCGCCGTCGCGCGAGTGGGAGAGCTTCGTCGTCACCGAAGACGACTACATCGACTACCTCGCGCAGACCGAGGTCGGCGGCGCGGTGCCCGTCTCGCTCGCGGCGACGCTCCGCCGCAGCCACTTCCTCTTCCTCGGCTACACGATGGCCGACTGGAACCTGCGTGTGATCCTGCACCGCCTCTGGAGCGACCAGCCGCTGAGCTACCGCTCCTGGGCCGTGCAGCCGGAGCCGAAGCCGCTCGAGCGCGAGTTCTGGCGCCGGCGCGACGTCGACGTCGTCGAGCTTCCGTTCGAGCAGTACGCGGAGACCTTGAGCCGCCACCTGACCGCGCAGCCCACGGGTGCCCGATGAGCGTCGCGGCCGGAACGGTTCCGACTCCCTTCAAGGGCCTGGCGGCCTTTCAGGACACCGAGCTCGACGCGCTCCTCTTCTGCGGGCGCGAGCGCGAGCGCGACGTCGTCGTGGCGAACCTGATGGCCTCGCGCCTGACCGTGCTGTACGGGCCGAGCGGCGTGGGGAAGACCTCGCTCCTTCGCGCTGCGGTCGCGCACTCGCTGCGGGCGGTGCACGACGCCGCGGTCGTCGTCTTCTCGTCGTGGGCGGGTGACCCGAAGCGCGGCCTCCACGCGGCGATCGAGGACGCGGTCGGCTTCGAGGGCGGCGGCACCCTTACGGAGACGCTCGCCGCCGCGGCTGGGATCGTAGGCGGGGACGTCTACGTGATCCTCGACCAGTTCGAGGAGCTCTTCCTCTACCACGAGAGCGAGGGCGCGCAGGGAGGCTTCGCCGGCGAGCTCGCGACGGCGATCCGCGAGCCCGGCCTGCGCGCGAACTTCCTGCTCGGCCTGCGGGAGGACACGCTCGCCAAGCTCGACGCGTTCAAGGGCCGGATTCCCAACCTCTTCGCGAACTACCTCCGTCTCGACCACCTCGACCGGCGCGGTGGCCGCGCCGCGATCCTCGGCCCGGTCGAGCGCTACAACGAGCTGACAGGCGAGTCTGTGCGGGTCGAGCCGGAGCTCGTCGAGGCGGTCCTCGACCAGGTCGCCGCAGGCAAGGTCGACGTCGGTCAGGCGGGCCGGGGCGGGGTGCAGGCCGACGAGCAGCGCGTCGAGGCGCCCTACCTGCAGCTCGTGATGGAGCGGCTATGGGAGGCGGAGCGCGAGGCCGGATCCACCGTGCTGCGGCTCGCGACGCTGCTCGAGCTGGGAGGCGCCGAGGCGATCGTGCGTGCCCATCTCGAGCAAGCGCTCGGCCGGCTGGGACCCGAGGAGCAGGACGTCGCCGCGACGATGTTCGACCACCTCGTCACGCCGTCCGGCTCGAAGATCGCGCACCGGCCGCAGGATCTGGCGCAGTACGCGTCGGTGCCGGAGGACGAGGTCGTGCCGGTGCTGAGCGCGCTGGGGCGGGAGCGCATCGTCCGGGCCGTCGACGGCAGCGGCGCGGGCGAGCGCTACGAGATCTTCCACGACGTGCTCGCCGACGCGGTGCTCGCGTGGCGGGCCCGGCGACAGCTCGAGCGGGAGCGGCAGCGGGCAAGGCGGCGGCAGCGGAGCCTGCTGCTCGTCACCGGGGCGACCCTCCTGGCACTTGCGGCAATGACCGCGGTCGCCGTCTATGCGCTGACCCAGCGCTCGCATGCCCGCTCGGAGGCCCACCAGGCGCGTGCTCGGGCGCTCGAGGCGACGGCATTCGCGGAGCTCTCCCGCGACCCGCAGCGGGCTCTCGCCGATGCAGTCGACGCCGCGCGAGCCGACCCGAGCCTCCGCGCCGAAGGAGTGCTCCGCCGGGCGCTGATCGAATCGCGCCTGCGCCGCGTGCTGCCGGCGCTCGGGCCGATCTCACTCGTGTCCTACACCACGCACGGGCCCCGCCGGATGCTGACCGCGGGCGCAGACGGTCGGGTTCGCATCTACTTGACTCGCGACGGCAGGCTCGTGCGAACGCTTCGCCAGGGCGGTCCGGTCAAGGCGGCCTCCTTCTCGCCGGACGGCAAGCTCGTCCTGACGGCCGGCGGCCGCGCCGCGACTGTGTGGGACGCCGCGAGCGGGAGGCGCCTCCGGACGCTGCCTCAGCGCGGCAGCGCCACGTCTGCGACGTTCAGCCCGGGCGGACGCCTCGTCCTCACGACCTCGACCGGTCGGACCGCCGACGTCTGGCGCACCTCGACCGGGCGGCTCCTCCGACGGCTTCGTCATCCGGGCGCCGTCTTCGGCGGAGCGTTCTCGCCGGACGGACGCCTCGTCGCCACGGTCGGTGCGGACAGATCCGGGCACCGTGCGCGGGTCTTCGATGCGCGAAGCGGCCGGCTGCTGCACGTGCTCCCGCGGATCGGCGTGACGGGGGCGACGTTCAGTCCGGACGGACGCCTGCTGGCCGAGACGACGTACGCCGGCACTTTCCTGTGGCGACCGCGGGAGGGCCGCCTCGTCCGCGTGCTGGACGACGGAGGGGGCAAGGTCGACGCCGCGGCGTTCAGCCCCGACGGAACGCTGCTCGCGACCGCGGGCGAGGACGGCGCCGTCCGCGTCTGGACCGTCGACGACGGCGACCGGCTCTACTACTTCTCGGGCCACACGAATCCCGTCGTGGCCGTCGCGTGGAGCCCGGACGGCCGCTTCCTCGCCGACGCGAGCCTCGACCGGACCGCTCACGTCTCCGAAGTGAAGGGTGTCGAGGTCGGGGAGCGCGTCGCGAACCTCGTCGGCCACCGGGCGGGGGTGACGTCCATCGCGTACAGCCGCGACGGCGCGTCCCTCGTCACCGGAAGCGCCGACGGCAGCGCGCGAGTCTGGGACGCCCGCGTGGAGCAGGAGCTGCGACCGCTCGGATCGCACCACGGCGGCGCCGTCACGGCGTCGTTCGGAGCCGGCGGCGGACTCGTCGTCTCCGCCGGCCGCGACGGCACGGCTCGCATCTGGGACGTCCGCGGCCGGCGGCTCCTGCACACGCTTCGACATCGCGGTCCGGTGAACGACGCCAGGTTCAGCCCGGACGGCCGGCTCGTCGTCACGGCCGGTGCCGACGGCCGGGCCCGCATCTGGAGCACGGCGAGCGGCGCGCTCCAGCGCGCGCTGGGCGGCGGTGGGCCTGTGCTCGTCGCCAGGTTCAGTCCCGACGGGACGTTGGTCGTGACCGGGCGGGCCGACGGCGAGGTTCAGCTCTGGAGCGCGGGTGCGGGGCGTCTGGTCGCGACCATGAAGGCGCCGGGCCGCGTCACGGACGCCGCGTTCGCCCCGGACGGGAAGTCGGTCGTCACGGCTTCCGCTCGAGGGAGCTTCGTCTGGTCGGTCCCGAGCGGCCGGCGGCTCCATGCGCTGGCGGGTGCGTCGCGCGTCGCGTTCTCGCCCGACGGGAGGCTCGTGGCGACCGCAGGCGGCGACGGCGCCGCTCGGGTCTGGGACGCGGCGACAGGCAAGCTCCGTCACGTCCTGCCCGCGTCCGGGCGCGGTCTCACCGACGTCGTCTTCAGCCCGGACGGCCGGACCCTGCTGACGACGAGCCTCGAGCGGGACGTGATGACCTGGGACACCCGGACGGGCAAGCGGCTGCACGTGCTGGTCGGTCACTTCGGCACGGTCTCGGGAGGCGCCTTCAGCCCGGACGGGCGGTGGATCGTGACCGCGGGCCCGATCAGCGCGATCCTCTGGCGGACGGGAGCCGAGCGCCCGTTCTTCTATCTTCGCGGCGACACGAAGCTGCTGACCGCCGTGTCGTTCAGCCCGGACGGGAGGCTCGTCCTGAGCTCGAGCGACGACGGCAGCGTTCGCCTCTACACGTGCGAGGTCTGCGGCGGCCTCCAAGACCTCCTCCGGCTCGCCGAGCAGCGCCTCCGACGCTAGACGCGCTGCTCGAGCTCGTTCGACGTGCGGGCGAGCGCGGCGAAGCCGGCCTGGAGGAAGTCGTTGACGCCGGCGCCGCCGAGCGTCCACGTCAGGAGCCGTCCGAAGCGCGGCGCGAGGATCTGCGTCGTCGCGAGCGCTGCGGCCACCCAGGTGCCGATGCACCGCGAGCACGTGACGAGCTCGCCGATCGCCTGCTGCATGCCGCCGCTCGCGACCGGCCGCTCGCCGCCCTCGTGGGCGCTCCCCTCGACGAACGGGTCGCGGATGAAGCTCGTCACCTCGTCGTGCGAGAGCGTGCGGGAGGCCTTGAACGTGGCGGCGCCGAGGGCCACGAGGTCGAGCGCCGTGTGCTCCTGCGGGTCGCGGTCGAGCAGCCGGGCCAGCACCCCGGCGACGGCGAGGCCGCCGACGAACGTGCCCATGATCGCCGCGTACGAGCCGTAGGGCGGGGCGGAGGTGTCCGTCGTCACGGTCGATACCCTTGGCCGCATGGCCCGGTTCGAAACCTCCGCCGCCTACCGTCCGACCGGCGACCAGCCGACGGCGATCGCGTCGCTCGCCGAGGGCCTCGGCGCGGGCGAGCGCTACCAGACGCTCCTGGGCGCGACCGGGACCGGCAAGACCGCGACGATGGCCTGGGCGATCGAGCAGGTGCAGAAGCCGACCCTCGTGATCGCCCACAACAAGACGCTCGCCGCGCAGCTCTGCAACGAGTTCCGGGAGTTCTTCCCCCAGAACGCCGTCGAGTACTTCGTCTCGTACTACGACTACTACCAGCCCGAGGCGTACGTGCCGCAGGCCGACCTCTACATCGAGAAGGACTCGTCCCAGAACGACGACATCGCGCGACTGCGCCTCGCGGCGACCTCGGCGCTCTTCACGCGTCGCGACGTGGTCGTCGTCGCATCCGTCTCGTGCATCTACGGCCTCGGGTCGCCGGAGGAGTGGCGCGACCGCGTGCTCATCCTCGAGGTGGGCGAGGAGCACGACCGCGACCTCGTCCTGCGCAAGCTGATCGACAGCCAGTACGCGCGGAACGACACCGTCCTCGGGCGCGGCCGCTTCCGCGTGAAGGGCGACGTGGTCGAGATCCAGCCCGCGAACTCCGAGACCGCCTACCGGATCTCCTTCTTCGGCGACGAGGTGGAGCAGATCAGCCACTTCGATCCGCTGACCGGCGAGATCTACGCGAAGCTCGACAACGTCGCAATCTGGCCGGCGACCGAGTACGTCACGTCGAAGCCGACGGTCGAGCGCGCCGTGCACGAGATCCGGCACGAGCTCGAGGAGCAGGTCAAGGGCTTCGAGCTGGAGGGGAAGATGCTCGAGGCGCACCGGCTGCGACAGCGCACCGAGTACGACCTCGAGATGCTCCAGGAGCTCGGCTTCTGCTCCGGGATCGAGAACTACTCGCGGATCCTCGAGGGGCGCGCCCCCGGGACGCACCCGTTCACGCTCCTCGATTACTTCCCGTCCGACTTCGCCGTGTTCATCGACGAGTCCCACCAGACCGTGCCCCAGCTCGGCGGCATGTACGAGGGCGACCGCTCGCGCAAGCAGACGCTCGTCGACTTCGGCTTCCGGCTGCCCTCGGCGCTCGACAACCGGCCGCTTCGCTTCGACGAGTTCCTCGAGAAGGTGCCGCAGATCGTGTTCGTCTCGGCGACGCCCGGCCCGTTCGAGCTTCGCCACTCGACGCGGATCGCCGAGCAGCTGATCCGTCCGACCGGCGTCGTCGACCCCGAGGTCGAGCTGCGGGCGACGAAGAACCAGATCGACGACCTCCTGAACGAGATCCGCCGCCGCGAGGAGGTCGGCGAGCGGGTGCTCGTGACGACGCTGACGAAGAAGATGGCCGAGGACCTCACCGACTACCTGCTCGAGTCAGGTGTGAAGGCGCGCTACCTCCACTCGGAGATCGACACCCTGGAGCGGATCCAGATCATCCGGGAGCTGCGGCTCGGCGAGTACGACGTCCTCGTCGGCGTGAACCTCCTCCGGGAAGGGCTCGACCTGCCGGAGGTGTCGCTCGTGGCCGTGCTCGACGCGGACAAGGAGGGCTTCCTCCGCGGCAAGACGGCGCTGATCCAGACGATCGGGCGCGCGGCGCGGAACGTGAACGGCAAGGTGCTCATGTACGCCGACAAGCTGACCGAGGCGATCCAGGGCGCGCTCGACGAGACCGAGCGCCGCCGCCGGGTCCAGCTCGCCTACAACGAGGAGCACGGGATCACGCCCGAGTCGATCATCAAGGGCGTCTCCGACATCGCCGAGTTCCTCTCGCTCGAGCAGCCGACGGTGCCCGGCCGGCGGCGGCGCGGCCGGCGCGAGGTCGAGGGAATGGATCGCGGGGAGCTCGAGAAGCTCGTCATCCAGCTCGAGGAAGAGATGTTCGCCGCGGCGGAGGAGCTCCGCTTCGAGTACGCCGCGAAGCTCCGCGACGAGATCAAGGAGCTGCGCCGGGAGCTCGTCGCGCTCGCCGAGACCGCAGCGTGAAACGAGGGGGCCGGCCTGGGCCGACCCCCTCGCGTGGGTCGTCGCGCTAGCGCTTTCGGTGGAAGGCCGACTTGCCCCCTTGCGGCTTCGCCGCGTAGACCACCGGGTCGTTCGCCGTGAGGCTGCCAGCGGCCGCCGCCGACTGTCCGCTGACGAAGGTGTGCAGCGCCACGTCGCAGTTCGGCGTGGCGATCGCGCAATCGGCGTTCCCCGTGGGTGCGTTGGCGAGCGCGAAGTAGCCGCGCGCCTGGAAGCTCCCGTTGTACGAGGTCGAGATGTAGTCGCCGACCATCCGGCCCTGCGTCGTGTTCGGAAGCCAGCTCAACGTCATCGGCCCGGCGACGTCGATGAACGGATTCCACGACGTGCCGCCGTTCGAGGACGAGATGAACCCGACCCGCAGCTCGCACGTCGCGGACGTGCAGTTGACGTTCGGATAGTAGTAGTAGGTGACTCCGACCTTGATCGTGGAGCCCGACGTGTTCCTGTCGACCCCGACGCCCGGAATGAAGTGGTCGACCGTGCTGCTCGTCGGGTCGATCGGGATGCGCTGGACCGCCGACCACGTCGTGCCGTTCGTCGACGTCACGAAGACGAGGTCGTTCGTCGAGCACCCGCTGCGGAAGCGGCAGTCCTCCCAGACGACGAAGATCTTCCCGTCGCCGGACAGCTCGGCCGAGGGCAGCGGGCCGCTGCGGATCCCGCCCGGGTCGACCTTCGCCGAGATCGAGGTGATCGTGAAGGCGTTCCCGAAGCTCACGCCGCCGTTCGTCGAGATCGTGAACCCGAGCGCGGTCTCGGACGAGTTGTCGAGCGGGACGACGACGTTTCCGTTCGGCTGCACGACCGGCTGGCCGCCGATCACGCCGACGTTCGGCGTCGTCGAGAGCGTCCAGTTCTGGCCGCCGTCGGTCGAGAAGGCGATCTTCAGCCGGTTGCCGTGGCCGAAGTCGTCCCAGGTCGTGTAGCACCTGCCGTAGAACGGGCTCGTGGTCGTGTTGTCGCAGACGCTCCAGTTCTTGTCGAAGTCCTCGCCGGCTCCGGCAGAGCGGACGGTCACCGGGTTGCCCCAGGTTGCACCGCCGTTCGTCGAGCGGTTCACGATCACGGCCGTGCCGGTGATGTTGGCGTCGAGCGCGAGCGACGAGACCATCCAGACGCCGTGCATCCGGTCGTGGGCGACCGAGGGGTCGCTGACGCGGGCGAACGGCCCAGGGGGGTTCTGGAAGACGGTGATTCCGGGGAGGGTTCCGCTCGTGTAGGAGACCCCGTTGTCGACCGACCTCGCGAAGACGATGCCGGAAGATCCGCCGTCGATGAAGCGTCCGGCCTGCGCGGCCGCGACGCCGGTCGAGCCGAAGAAGTACGAATCCGGCTCGACGACCGTCTTGTGCTGGCTCGACGCATTCGTGAACGGGTCGGTCGCGATCTTGAGGACGGGGATGGTCGCGCTCGCTGCGAGGCTGAGCACGAGCCCGGCGGCCGCCGCCAAGCCGAGCACCAGCGCGAAACGCCTTCTGCGGGGCGTAGGCCTGAATCTCATGTGCCTGCTCCTTGGTGGTCGGGTCCGCAGCAACACCAGCGTAAACACCTGACCGCCAAAAGGTCAAGCGGCGCGACCGTCCCGGTCGTGGCAGGCTTCAGGCCGTGTTCGCCGCCTTCATCTCCGCGGTCGCCTT
>VAYE01000251.1 GCA_005883235.1 Actinomycetota bacterium | reverse complement strand
GGGCAACGAGAGCGACCCGAGCTGCGCGCCCATCGCGTTGCGCTGACGCGCTTCCTTCTCAGCGATCTGCCTCGTCGGCCTGCTCGCGGGCTGCGGAGGGAGCAAGGCGCACAGCGTCAGCCCGGGGGTATCTGGAGCCGATGCGTCAGGCGCCTGTGAGCGTCAGCCGAAACCTCCGGACCGCATCTTCGGGAAGAGACGAGGCGACCTCCACATCTCCGAAGCCCGCATCGTGCGCCATGAGCAGAAGCTCGTCGTCCCGGTACACCGCGAGGTGGTCGCAGACTCTGGTTCCGCGTGCAGTTCGGCGGTTGCGTCCTTCCGCATCGTCTCGTCGATCGCCTGCAGCAGCGCGTAGAGGTCGGAGACGTATCCAAGTGGGAGGGACGCGGGCTCGAACTTCGGATCATGCGGCGGGGGTGGGATTCGAACCCACGAGGCCCGCGAAGGCCCAGCGGTTTTCAAGACCGCCCCGTTCGACCGCTCCGGCACCCCGCCGCGGCTCATTGTCGCAGCGGCCGACCGGACTCCTGCCTACGGGCTGACGCTAGCGGGCGCGCCGTAGCCGCGCAGCACCTCGGGCACCTCGCCTTCGAAGTTCTCCAGGATCGCGAGCACCCAGCGGTCGGTCACCGCGGTCCCGTTCAGCGTGTGCACGTATTCGGTGCCGGATGGGCCTCGGTAGCGGATCCCGAGCCGGCGGGCCTGGTAGTCGGTCGTGTTCGAGCACGAGGTGACCTCGCGGTAGCGCCCCTGGCTCGGGAACCAGGCTTCGCAGTCGTACTTCTTCGCGGCCGGCGCGCCCAGGTCGCCGGCGGCGACGTTCACCACGCGGTAGGGCAGTCCGACCTCCTGCAGGAGTGACTCCTCGAGCGCGAGCATCCGCTCGTGCTCGTCCCACGACGTCTCCGGGAGCACGAACTCGAACATCTCGACCTTGTTGAACTGGTGCACGCGGAACATGCCGCGCGTGTCCTTGCCGGCCGCGCCCGCCTCGCGGCGGAAGTTCGTCGAGAAGGCGCAGTACCGAAGCGGCAGCTCCTCGGTGTCGAGGATCTCGCCCATGTGCAGCGCGGCGAGCGCCACCTCCGACGTCCCGGTCAGGTAGAGCTCGTCGGCCTCGAGCGCGTAGATGTTCGAGCGCTCGGTCGGGAAGAAGCCCGTCCCGTACATCGCCTCCTCACGGACGAGGACCGGGGGGATCATCGGCGTGAATCCCGCGGTGACGAGCCGGTCGATCGCGAACCGGTAGACGGCGAGCGCGAGCAGCGCCGTGTCGCCGAGGAGGTAGCCGAAGCGCGAGCCGGAGAGCCGTGCGGCGCGCTCCATGTCGAAGCGCCCGATCTCGGTGTGCTCCCGCGCTCTCTCGGGCCGGGGGTCGCCCCAGCGGCGGATCTCGACGGCGTCCTCCTCGGTGTCGCCGTCGGGCACCGACTCATGCGGCGGGTTCGGCACCTGCTCCAGCAGCGCGTCCCGCCGCGCCGCGGCCTCCGCGAGCTCCGCCTCGGCCTGCTTGAGCCTCGCCTTGAGCTCCTTGAGCCCCGCGAGCTGCTCGGGTGAGGGCTTCCCGTCGACCTTTTGCTGCGCGCGAAGCTCGTCGACCGACGCCACCCGCGCGCGCCATTCCTGGTCCGCGTTCAGCAGGTCGGCCGCCGGCTGGTAGGCCCCCTTGCGCCTGGCCCCCTCGAGGAAGGGCTCGGGATCGTGCCGGAAGGCCTTGATATCGATCACGGAGAGGAGTCTAAGAAGGCTTCGAGCACCTGGGCCACACCTTCTTCGTCCACGCTGGGGCAGACGAGGTCGGCGACCGCGAGCACCCGCTCGTGCGCGTTCGCGACGGCGACGCCGTAGCCGGCCCACTCGAGCAGCTCGACGTCGTTCTCGCCGTCGCCGCAGGCGACCGTTCGCGCGCGCGAGAACCCGAGTCGGCGCGCGAGGAAGTCGAGCCCCGAGGCCTTCGTCACCTCCGGGCTCGCCAGCTCGAGGAAGTAGGGCAGCGACTTCGAGATGTAGAGACGCTCGCCGAGGCGCGCCTTCAACCGCTGCTCGAGCTTGTCGAGCACCTCCGGATCGTCGATCACGACGAGCTTCGTCGGCTCCCTCTCGAGCCAGGCGAGGAGGTCGCCGACGCCTCGCGCGCGGACTCGAGCGGGATCGGCACGTGCCGCAGCCAGCGGCCGCTGCGAGGCTCCGCGACGAGGGCGCCCTGGTAGCAGACGACGGGGTCGTCGAGCCCGGCCTCGAGCGCGTAGGGCCGGGTCGCCTTGAACATCCTCCCGGTCACGAGGAGGACGTGGATCCCGGCAGCCCGGGTCGCGGCGATCGCGCGGCGCGTGCGCGCGTGGAGGAGGCCGTCCTCGCCCAGGAGCGTCCGGTCGAGGTCGCACGCGAGGGCTTCGATCTCGCGGGGAAAGTCGGGCGGGAGGTTCAGTGTCCCTTGGTCAGGAACGAGACGAGCGCGTCGACCTGGCTCTTGGGAAGGCTCGCGAAGCTGCTCGGCATGACGTTCGGCGGGAAGCCGGGTTGCACGTATGCATTTGGCTTCACGATCGACTCCCGCGTGAACGAGTCCAGCGGCTGCTTCGCCTGCCTCGCGTACTGCGCAAGCTTGTCGAGGTCGGGCCCGATCGAGGCCTTCGAGCCCGCCGGCGTGTAGGTGTGGCAGCTGACGCAGCCGTTGCTCGCGAAGAGCGCCTTTCCGGACCCGCCGCCGCTCGTTCCCTTCGAGCCGCCGCTCGTGGTCGTCGTCGCTCCGCCCCCGCTCGGCGTCGTCGACGTGGTCGCCGGCGCTGTCTGCTTCGGAACCGAGCCGATGACCGTCTGGGGCAACGGCGCCACGGTCTGCTCGCCTCCGCAGCCGGCGAGTGCGAGCAGCGCGGCTGCGATGATCACCGGCCGGAGGCGCATCAGCGGGCGAGTCTACTCAAACGGATCTGTTGCGCCGCCGTTAACGAGCCGCCGGAGCAAGGGGCGGCAAAACTACAATTGAGACGACCCCTTCAAGGAGCACTGATCCAAGACATGAAACGCAAGGCTTATGGTCGCGACGCAGGGCTGACGGCGCGGATGATCGTCACGAGCGGCCTGCTCGGCCTCCTCTACGTCGCCTTCGCCCTCGTCCTCTTCTATGTCCTGAACGCCGGTATCGGGCTGATGGTCGTGATCGTGATCGGTATCGCGTTCCTGCAGTACTTCACCTCGGACAAGCTCGCGCTTGCCGCCTCCGGCGCGAAGATCGTCGAGCGGCACGAGGCGCCCGAGCTGCACGACATGGTCGAGCGCCTGTGCGCGATGGCCGACCTCCCGAAGCCGCGGATCGCCATCGTCGACACCGACGTCCCGAACGCGTTCGCGACCGGCCGCAACCCGAAGCACGCGGCGGTCGCGGTCACGACCGGGCTCTGGCGGCGGCTCGAGCCGAAGGAGATCGAAGGCGTGCTCGCCCACGAGCTCTCGCACGTCGCCAACCGTGACGTGCTGATCATGACCGTGGCGAGCTTCTTCGCGATGCTTGCCGCCCTGCTCACACGCATCGGCATGTACGCCGGGTTCTTCGGCGGTTTCGGAGGCCGGAATTCCAACAACAACAACGCGGTCCCCGTGTGGCTGATCGTGACGCTCGTCTCGATCGTCGTCTACGCGATCAGCTTCGTCCTCATCCGGACGATCTCCCGCTATCGCGAGTACGCCGCCGACCGCGGCTCGGCGCTGATCACGGGCGCGCCCGAGTACCTGATGAGCGCGCTCCAGAAGATCTCGAGCGACATGATGCGGATCCCACAGCGCGACCTGCGTGAGGTGGCCGGGATGAACGCGTTCTTCATCATCCCGACCTCGGTGAGGCAGCGGACGGCGGAGCTCTTCATGGATCACCCGCCGCTCGAGAAGCGCCTCGCCGCCCTCGCGGAGATCTCCCGCGATATGGGTCGGCCAGTCGCTTAGTGGGTCTTCGAGACGTTCTCTTCGGCCGGAAGCAGCTCAAGGCTCCGGCCGAAGAGCGGCTCTTTGCGCTGACCACGGCGGCGATCACGCTCGAGACCGACGCCGGGCTCAAGTTCGGCGGTGCGGGTGCGATCGTCTACAAGCCCCTCTCGGCCGGGGAGTTCACGCAGGCCGACGACGACATGCGCGAGCTGTTGCACGCCGCGGCCAAGGACTCCGGCTCGGAGATCGAGAAGCGCTCCGACCGCTTCGGGTTCGAGTGGCTGGTCGTGCGCGATCCCGACCTCGAGGACGTCGTCACGGCGGTGCACGCGGTCGGCAGCGAGCTCCAGGCGCGCGGATTCGGCCCGCAGCTCCTCGCCGCAGCGTTCCGCTTCGACGGCGGCGAGCACCCGGCCTACTGGATCTACGGCTACAAGCGCGGCACGTTTTGGCCGTTCGTGCCGACGGGCACCGACCAGGAGCGCGACAACGCCGAGGAGCTCGAGCTGAAGGCGAAGCTGGAGCGCGAGCTCCCGATCGAGCCCGATCTCTCACGCTGGCTCGGCCTCTTCGACGCTCCTTTCTAGGTCACGCGGGCCCGCCGCCGCCGCCGGGGCGGCCCGCGGGGCGGCGTGTCCTCGAGCCTCGGCGCTGGGTGGCCGTTTTCGATCCGAAGTCGCTCGATCACCTCGGAGGCGGCTCCGCGCGTTTCCGGGAACTCCTCGCCGGCGCGCTCGCAGAGCGCAGCGGCGAGCGCATAGATCTGCCGGATAGTGGGCCGCGCGTCTTCCACGCCCCCATTGAGCCACAAGAAGAGTCACGTGTCTGTGACGACTTCGAGACGTTCCAGACCTCGCCGGAGAAGAGCTCCTTGGCTTCCTCCAGGCTGAGGTCGTCGGGTGGGATGATCAGGTCGGAAGCAGACAAGTCCTCGTCCTGGAGCCGTTCGCCGCTGTCGCGCACGGAGCTCGCCATCGTGTCGAGCACCCGGCGCAGGCTCTCCTCGTGGCCTGCGTCGACCGCGCGAGCGGCCTCGTCGTCGAGCTCGTGGAGCCTCTCGACGACGTCGTCGCCGACCCGGTACTGGCCCTCGCCCATCAGGCGGACGATCACTGCTCGATCTCCTTCTTCTCGCCGGCGCCGGCGCCGAGCTCGGCCTTCATCTTCGCGAGCTCGTCGTCGACCTGCGACGTGGACGACACCTGCGCGAGCTCGCGGTCGAGCTGCGTCTGGTCGGAGGTGAAGTCCTCGAGCGCGCCGGAGGTGGTGAGCTCGTCGATCGCGTTCGCCCGCGCCTGCATCTGCTCGGTCTTGTCCTTCGCGCGCTGGATCGCCAGGCCAGTGTCGGCCATCTGCTCGCCGATCCCGGTCGCCGCCTCGCCGATCCGCACCGAGGCCTCGGCGGCCGAATACTGCGCCTTGATGACCTCCTTCTGCGAGCGGAAGGCCTCGATCTTCGCCTGGAGCTGCTTCTCGCTCGCGACGAGCTTCTCCTGCTGCGCCTCGAGCCCTTGCACCTGCTGGTCGAGCCCCTGGAGCTGCTGCTGCACGGCCGACTTCCGCTCGAGCGCCTGCCGCGCGAGGTCCTCGCGGCCCGCGCCCAGGGCCTGCCGCGCCTGCGTCTCCAGCTTGACGACGCTCTGTTCGAGCTGCTCCGTCTGCATCTGGAGGCGCTTCTTCGCCGTGACGACGTCCGCGACGCCGCGCTTCACGTTCTGGAGCAGCTGGAGTTGCTGCTCGTACGAGTAGTCGAGGGTCTCGCCGGGATCCTCGGCGTGGTCGAGCAGCTTCGAGAACTTCGCCTTGACGATCGTCGAGGCGCGTGACATCAGGCCGGGCATCGAACCTCCAGGTCGCGGACTCGGAGGTAGCCTAGCGCCGGTGCTGATCGAGCGGAGCATGCATCCGGGCTGGCTCTCGAACGCGTATCTCGTCGCCGACGAGCCGGGCGGAACCGCCGTCTTCGTCGACAGCGGCGCCCCGCTCGGGCCGCTCTTCGACGTCGTCACGCGCGAGGGCCTGACGGTGACGCACCTGCTCACGACCCACGCCGACCCCGACCACGTCGCCGGCGACGGCGAGATCCTGCGCCGCTTCGACGTCCCCGTGGTGAAGGGGCAGCTCGAGACGGGCGGCCTGCGCGTCGACGCCCTTCCGACGCCGGGCCACAAGGACGACCACCTCGCCTTCGTCGTGAACGAGACGGTCTGCTTCTCCGGGGACGTGCTGTTTCGCGACGCCGTCGGCGGCGGCGACTTCGGGCAGATCCGCCGCTCTGTGATGGACGTGCTGATGGCGCTGCCGCCCGAGACGCGCGTCCTCCCGGGCCACACCGAGGAGACGACCATCGGACGCGAGTGGGAGGAGAACCCGTTCGTCCGCGTGTGGCGCGGGGTGGATTCGGTGGGGACGGAGCCGTGCCGCGTGGGCGGCCGCGA
>VAYE01000250.1 GCA_005883235.1 Actinomycetota bacterium | reverse complement strand
CGCCTCGTCGATCCCGGCCGCCTCGAGCAGCTCGAGCCGTCGCTCCAGCGACGTGAGGAGCTCGACGCGGTTGCCGAGCGCAGTCCGCGGGTGCGGCCAGAACGTCACGGCCGTCGAGACGAGACCGTCGTTCGTCCGGGCGGCCTCGAGGACCCGCCGGTGCCCGAGATGCACACCGTCGAACGTGCCGAGGGCGACGGCGCGGCGGCCGGCCGGGAGCGCGTCCGGTGCCCGGGCGATCCTCAACGATGCTCGAGGACGGCGAGGGCCTCGGCTTCGGGGATCACCCGTTCCGGGTCGGCTTCCTCGACGCGGAAGGGGCCGACCTCGGTCCGGCGGAGCGTCCGGCAGTGCCCACCGAGGGCCGCCGCGATCGCCCGCACGTAGGTTCCCGAGCTGACGCGCAGGTCGAGGCGGACCGTGTCTCCGCTATACGCGATGACGTCGAGCGCGTCGACATGCGAGCGCCGAAGTGGCATCTCCACCGCGACGCCGCGCCGGGCCAGCTTGTAGGCGCGCTCACCGCCGATCTTGACCGCCGAGGTAGCGGGGATCGGCAGCTCGACGTCGCCCCGGAGGCCCTCGAGCCGTCGCTCGAGCTCGTCCTGCGCAGGCGGTTCCGGGCGTTCGACGATCTCGCCCTCCGGATCGCCGGTCGTCGTCCGCGCCGTGAGGTCGACGTCGGTGAGGTAGCGCTTGTCGAGTCCAACGAAGCACGAAGCCAGCTTAGTTGTCCTACCGGACAACAGGACGAGAAGCCCCGAGGCAAAGGGATCCAGCGTCCCGGTGTGGCCGGTTCGGGCGCCCGTCCGGTTCCGAACCTGGCGGACGACCGCGAACGACGACGGGCCGGTCGGCTTGTCGACGAGGATCACGCCCGACGGGTCGAGCCCACGCGGAGGCACTTGCTTACGCCGCGGGCCTCGCAGCGGCGGCGAACTCGCGGCGTACGAACTCGGTGATCTCCTCGACCGACGCCTCGCTCGAGAAGCCTGCCGCCTGTCTGTGACCGCCTCCACCGGAGCGGCGCGCGATGGCCGAGACATCGAGCTCGTCGACGGACGAGCGGAGGCTTACCCGTCTCGTCGGCCCTTGCCCGTCGGTGCGGGGCGGCTCACGGATGAGCACGGCCATCTCGGCGCCTTCGACCGCGCGCAGGTAGTCGATGATCCCCTCCGAGTACGGCTCGGCCGCGCCGACCTCCGCGAAGTCGGTGCGTAGGAGGTAGGAGACCACGAGTGCGCCGCCTTCGAAGACCTGCGCTCGGTCGAGGGCGCGCGCGAGCAGCTTGAGCTTCGCAAATTGCACCGATTCGTAGACGCCTTGGAAGATTCTGTGCACGTTCGCGCCCGACTCGACGAGCTCGGCGGCGAGCCGGAGCGCCTTCGGCGTCGTGTTCGTGTACTGGAAGCGGCCGGTGTCGGTGACGAGCGCGATGTAGAGCGCCTCGGCGAGCTCCGGCGTCAGCTGGACGCCGAGCTCGCGGAAGACGTCCCGGAGCACCTCGCCCGTCGACGACGCCTCGGGAGCGATCAGGTTGACCGTGCCGAAGCGGGTGTTGTCGTGGTGGTGGTCCACGTCGACGACGACGACTACCCGAGCGAGGATCGACGGGTCGGCGATCCGCAGCTCGCTCGCGCAGTCGACGGCGAGGAGCACCCGCGACTCGACGTCGTCGGGCCAGTCGCGGCGGAGGTCCTCGAGCTCCATGAACGCATACTCGCCGGGAAGCGGAGCGTCGCCGTGGAGGACGATCTCGACGTCCTTGCCGAGCTGCTCCAGGGCGAGCTTCGCCGCGAGCAGCGAGCCGAGCGCGTCGCCGTCCGGGTTCTCGTGCGTGGTTACGACGAAGCGGTCGTGCGAGCGAAGGGCTTCGACGACCGCGGCGAGATCATTCGTCTCCGGCGAGCTCATCGATGAGTTGTGTCATGCGGACCCCACGCTCGACCGTCGGATCGTACTCGAACGCCAGTTGGGGGGTCCGCTTCATTCTGAGCTCTCGCGCGATCCGCGCTTGGAGGACGCCGTGGGCCGCGGTGAGGCCGGCCAGACTGCGATCGCGCTTCCGCTCCGATCCGAGGACGCTCACGAACACGCGGGCCGAACGGAGGTCGGGCGACGTCACGACGCCCGTGATCGTGACGAAGCCGATCCGGGGGTCCTTCAGGTCGCCGATCCCCTCCGAGAGCACCTCCCTGAGCGCCTCGTTCACACGCCGCATTCGCTCAGTCATCGAGCGTCACGACCTCCCTCGTTCGCGGGCCGACTTCCCAATCCTGGCCGTTCAAGTAGCGCTCAGCCTCGTCCAGGAGCCGCTCCGCCTCGCGCGCCTCGCGGGCGACGCAGGCGACTGTTAGGCGAGAGCGCTGCCAGAGCTCGTGGTGGTCGACCTCGGCGACGGCGGCGCCGAAGCGGTTCTGGAGCTGCGCCTTGGCGGACCGGACGAACTTCCGCTTCCCCTTCAGCGAGCCCGCTTCGGGGAAGTGGAGCTCGATCGAGAGGATCCCGACATAGCCCGCGCCCATCACGCGGACCATTCTGCCCGCGTCATTGCTCGCGGTGAGGACGGCGAACTCGTCTCCGCCGACGCGCGCGACCTCGTCGTTGATCCGCTCGAGGGCGTCCATGTCGCCGAAGAGGAGCGAGAAGGGCTGCCGCCCGTGCAGGCGGCGATTGATGGCCGCCTCCAAGGCGCGCGTGCTTCGGCAGGCCGGTGAGGAAATCGCGCTCCGCGAGGATGCGAAGCTGCTCCACGAGCCGCCGGTTGTCGCGCGGAACCAGCCGATCACCAGGCCGGTCGAGGTGAACGTGACGAGGCGAAGGACGGTGCTGAGAGTGAGGACGTCGCTCGACGCGATCCTCGGCGTGATGACGACGCCGAGCGCGTAGACGCCTGTGCCCACGATCCCGGCGACCGCTCCCGGAGCGCGGGCCGGTCGCCAGCGCGGCGAGCGCGATCGCGACGTAGTAGAAGTGTCCGATTCCGAGCC
>VAYE01000275.1 GCA_005883235.1 Actinomycetota bacterium | reverse complement strand
CGGCACCTTCGGCGTGCTCGCCGACGACGCTTTCTCCGAGCCGTCGACCCAGTCGGCGGTGAGCGTGCTCGCCGCCTGGGGCCAGGAGCTTCCGGCCGTCGTCGTCGCCGCGCCCGAGCAGGAGGCGGTCGTCAAGTCGTTCCGCAATCTCGACCGGGTGGCGGTGACCTCGCCCGGCGAGCTCGAGGTCGCAGCCGTCGTGTGGGCGCGCTCGCTCCTCGTCACCGAGACGGCGCTGCCGCTGGTGCAAGGACGGGCCTCGTGAGTCTTCACCCGAACGAAGTTCTGCTGGCCCCGGTCGTGAGCGAGAAGAGCTACTCGCTGATCGCCGACCGGAAGTACTCCTTCCGCGTCCACCCGGACGCGCACAAGACGCAGATCCGGCAGGCGGTCGAGGAGCTCTTCGAGGTCAAGGTCGAGCGCGTGAACGTCTCCCAGGTGAAGGCGAAGCCGAAGCGGCGCGGCCTGCACCGCGGCACGAAGCCCGGCTGGAAGAAGGCGGTCGTCCAGGTCCGCGAGGGCGACACGATCGAGATCTTCGAGGGGGCTCAGGTCTAGCCGTGGCCCTGCGGAAGTACAAGCCCACCAGCCCGGGCCGCCGCTTCATGACCGTCTCGACCTTCGAGGAGGTCACGAAGTCGAAGCCCGAGAAGAGCCTCGTCGAGCCGGTGACGAAGAAGGGCGGGCGCAACAACAACGGCCGGATCACGACGCGACACCAGGGCGGTGGCCACAAGCGCCGCTATCGCGTGATCGACTTCAAGCGAACGAAGGACGGCGTGCCGGCGAAGGTCGCCTCGATCGAGTACGACCCGAACCGCTCGGCGCGGATCGCGCTCCTGCACTACGCCGACGGCGCGAAGTCGTACATCCTCGCGCCGGCGCGGCTCCGCGTGGGCGCGACGGTCGAGTCCGGGCCGGGCGCAGACATCAAGCCCGGGAACGCGCTTCCACTCGAGAACATCCCGACGGGCACGCTCGTCCACAACGTCGAGCTCCGGCCCGGCAAGGGCGGCCAGCTGGCGCGGAGCGCGGGCTCGGGCATCCAGCTCGTGGCGAAGGACGAGGGCTACGGCGTGCTGCGTCTCCCCTCGGGCGAGATGCGCCGCGTTCCGCTGACCTGCCGCGCGACGATCGGCCAGGTCGGCAACGTCGACCACGAGAACATCTCCGGTGGGAAGGCCGGCCGCAGCCGCTGGAAGGGTAAGCGCCCAGCCGTTCGCGGCGCGGCGATGAACCCGGTCGACCACCCGCACGGCGGCGGCGAGGGCAAGTCGAAGGGCGGCCGCCACCCGGTGACGCCGTGGGGCGTGCCGACGCTCGGCAAGCGCACGCGCCGCAAGCACAAGGAGTCCGACAAGCTGATCGTCCGCGGTCGGCGCAGAGGCAAGGAGAAGCGTTGAGCCGAAGCTCCAAGAAGGGGCCGTTCGTGGAGGAACGGCTGATGAGCCGCATCGAGGCGCTGAACGCGACGAACGAGAAGCGGATGATCCGCACCTGGTCGCGAACCTCGACGATCTTCCCGGAGATGGTCGGCCACACGATCGCGGTCCACGACGGCCGCAAGCACGTGCCGGTCTTCATCTCGGAGCAGATGGTCGGGCACAAGCTCGGCGAGTTCGCGCCGACGCGCACCTTCCGCGGGCACTCCGGCGACCGCCAGACGCAAGTCAAGCGGGGCATCAGATGACGAGCGCCGAGGAGACACGCGAAGTGCGCGCCGAGGCCAAGTGGGTTCGTAGCTCGCCTCGCAAGGCGAGGCTCGTCGTCGAGCACATCCGCGGCCGGACCGTGCCCGAGGCGCGGACGGTGCTCGCGTTCTCCGAGCGCGCCGTCGCGCGGGAGGTCGAGAAGGTGCTCCGCTCGGCCGTCGCCAACGCCGAGGCGAACCACGGCCTCGTCGGTGACGACCTCGTCGTATCGGCCGCCTACGTCGACGAGGGCCCCACCATCAAGCGCTGGCGCGCCCGCGCGCGCGGCCGCGTGGCCCGGATCCGCAAGCGCACCTGCCATATCACGATCCGGCTGAAGCCCGGGACGGCTTCGCCGCCGCGTGCGGCCTCAGCCGAGGAGAAGCCGAAGGAGAAGCCGAAGCGCGCGCCTGTCAAGAAGCCTTCCGCGAGGAAGCCGCGCCAGAAGAAGGAGGCGACAGCCAGCTAATGGGCCAGAAAGTGCACCCCGGCGGGATGCGCGTCGGCGTCATCCACGACTGGAAGTCGAACTGGTACACGGGCACGAAGGAGTTCCCCGCGTACCTGCTCGAGGACATCCAGATCCGCGACCACATCTACCGCAAGCTGTCGCACGCGGGCCTCTCCGACATCCTCATCCGCAAGGACAAGCAGCGGGTGACGGTCGACATCTACACGGCCCGGCCCGGGATCGTGATCGGCAAGTCGGGCGTCGAGGTCGACGCGCTCCGTAAGGAGCTGCATGCGATCACCGCCAAGAACGTCCACATCAACATCAACGAGATCAAGCGCCCGGAGCTCGACGCCAAGCTCGTCGCGCAGTCGATCGCCGAGCAGCTCCAGAACCGGGTGAGCTTCCGGCGCGCGATGAAGCGCTCGCTCGCGTCGGCGATCCGCTCCGGCGCCCACGGGATCAAGATCGTCTGCGGCGGCCGCCTGGGCGGCACCGAGATGAGCCGCAGCGAGTCCTACTCCGAGGGGCGTGTGCCGCTGCACACGATCCGCGCGGACATCGACTACGGGTTCGTCGAGGCGAAGACGACCTTCGGCCGGATCGGCGTGAAGGTCTGGATCAACAAGGGCCAGATCATGCCCGAGGGCTTCGTCGGCATGACCCAGAAGGAGACGCGCCTGGGCGAGCAGGACCAGGCTCGGCGGCGACGCGGCTCTGCGGAAGGGCTCGGGGCATCCCGCGAGAGCGGTCGCGGGCGCGGCGGCGACCGCGAGGGCCTCGGCCCGGTGCGCCAGCGGCGCCGCAGCGAGGGTGCCCGCGGACGGCCCGGTGGGCGTGATCGC
>VAYE01000059.1 GCA_005883235.1 Actinomycetota bacterium | reverse complement strand
AAGAGGTCACGCCCGTGGAAGGTGCGCGAAACCGGCTGGAGCGCGTAGCGCGGGTTCGCAAGCTCGTGCGCCGCGGCGATCCCGCCGCCCGCCTCCGCCGCCGGAACGAGGAGGCCGTTGTCCGGCCCGACGTAGAGCCGGCCGTCGCCGTCCTCGAGCGCGACCGCCCGCCTGGCACCCCCCACACCGGGATCGACGACGGCGAGGTGAACGCCGAGCGGCATGTACTCGAGCGTGTTGGCCAGCACGAGCGCTCCCTGGAGCACCTGCTGGGGGGCGATTCCACGCGTGATGTCGATGATCTGCACGTCGGGCGCGATTCGCTTGATCACACCGTGACAGGTGCCGACAAAGCCGTCCTGGAGGCCGAAGTCGCTCAGGAACGTGATGAAGTGCGCCATCGCTCCGCGAGCCTAACGGCCTCCACGAGCCCGTCGAGGTCGTGCGTCGGGGCCTCCGCCACGACGCGGAGACCGAGCTCGGCGGCGATCCGCGTGGTCTGGGGCCCGATCGTCGCCGCGGGCACCCCAGCGCCGAGGGCGGCGAACGAGCGGGCGGCGGAGCCGGAGGCGAGCAACACGACATCGCCCTCCGGGACATGCGCCGGACGAACGAGCGCGGTGTCGTAGAGCGGCACGAAGTCGGCGCCGAGGCCGTCGACCAGCGTTCGGCGCGCACCGCGGGCGGCGGCGACGAGCACCCGGCCCGGCGGCCGCGGGAACTCCTCGAGCAACCCCTCCTGCGTCGAGACACGGGGAACGAGGGCCGGCTCGATCCCGTGTGAGCGAAGCACCTCGGCCGTCCCCGGCCCGACTGCGGCGACGCGCGGCAAGGGCCCGCTGCGGCGGCGCACGAAGTGCTCCGCGCCGTTCGGGCTCGTGAGGACGACCCAGTCGTAGCCGACCGTCTGGATCGGATCGTCGCCGGTCGGCACGATCTCGATCAGCGGACACTCGACCACCTCGTGCCCGAGCGCCTCGATCCGCTCGACGAGCGGCCCAGCCTGCGCCCGCGGCCGCGTGACGATGACCTTCACGGGCCTTTGGGAGCGCGGGGCGGCTCCATCCCAAACCCCCACCCACCCACGGGGATCGAGCATGGTACCGGCGCCAGGCTGACGCCTTCGTGCCGGAATGGAGTCGAGTTCGTCACGGCCCCGCTGCGCCGGCCAGGGCGACCAGCTCCGCAGCGAGCGCAGCCGGATCGCCGCCGCTTCGCCGCTCGAGCCACCGCCCGTCCTCGTCGGCGACGAGCGCGGTCAGCGTCTCACCGTCGTGGTGGGCCGCCACCGGTGCGAGGCAGCCGCCGCCGATCAGCGCGACGCAGGCCCGCTCGGCCTCCACCCTGCGCCGCGTCTCCGCGTCGTCGGCGGCAGCGACGAGCTCCTCCGCGCCTGAGCGCACCTGCAGCGCAAGCGCCCCCTGGCCCGCCTCGGGCAAGAGGTCCGCCGGATCGAAGCGCAGCCCGATCTCGTCCGACAACCCCAGCCGGTCGAGCCCACACGCCGCGAGCACGACCGCGTCGAGGCCTCGCTCCCTCCGCTTCCGCAGGCGCGTGTCCACGTTCCCACGCAGAGGCTCGACCGACAAAGTCGGCTCGAGCGCGAGGAGCTGTGCCCGCCGGCGAACCGAGGCCGTCCCGACCCGCATTCCAGGGCGGAGCTCCGCCGCGCCGCAGAGCGCATCCCGCGGATCCTCCCGCGGCATGTAGGCACCGACCACCAGTCCCTCGGTGTCCGAAGAAGTCATGTCCTTCGCGGAGTGCACGGCAACGTCGACGCGCCCGTCGAGCAGCGCCTCCTCGATCTCCTTGACGAAGACGCCGCGCGAGCCGATCTCGCCGAACGGCCGCGTCCGGTCGCGGTCGCCCGCGGTCGTGATCGGCACCAGCGCGACCTGCGCGCCCGGCCGCCGCAGCCGCTCGGCCGCAAGCTCGGCCTGCGCGAGGGCGAGCCTACTGCCGCGCGAGCCGACCCGGAGCAGCACGGCAGACGACGCGACCACGCCGCGCCTGCCCGCACAGACGGGTCCCCAGCGGGCGAACGCGAACGAAGGCCGTCGGCGCCTGAATCGGAAGCGGCCGGCCCGTCAGCCGGCGCGAGGCGACCGTCACCGATCGTCCTCGCCGAGCCCGAACAGGTGCCTCACAGCGTCAGCATAGAGGACGCCATCGGCTGCCGCGGCTGCCTGCTTCATGCGCACGGTGGGCAGGTGAAGGAGCTTGTTCACGATCTGGGCGGTGACCGATTCGACCGTCCGCCGCTCGCCCTCGGTGAGCCGTCCGAGCCGCGCCTCGGCCTTCCGCAGCTCCGCCGTCCGGATCTCCTCCGCCCTGGCGCGCAAGGACGCGATCGCAGGGACGACGTCGAGCGAGGCCTGCCACGCGTGAAACCGCTCGGCTTCCGCTGCGACGATCCCCTCGGCGCGCTCCGCCTCCCGCCTCCGCCCCGCGAGCGTCTCCGTCACGACGGCCTCGAGATCGTCGAGGTCGTAGAGGTAGCAGCCGTCCAGAGCGGCGATCTCGGGGTCGAGGTCACGCGGCACGGCGAGGTCGACGAAGAGGAGCGGGCGGCCGCGGCGGCCGCGTAGCGGGCCGGCGACCCCATCGCGATCGAGGACGAACCCGGGCGCGCTCGTCGAGGAGACGACGACGTCCGCGACAGCGAGCTGCTCGCTGACCCGATCGAGCGGCAGCGCCTCGGCGCCGAGCCGCGCCGCCAACGCGGTCGCGCGGTCGGCTGTCCGGTTTGCGACCACCGCGATGTGCGCCCCGCGCGAGAGCAGGTTGCGCGCTGCGAGCTCGCTCACCTTCCCGGCGCCGAGGAGGACGATCGTCCGCCCGCGGAGATCGCCGAAGACCTGCTCGGCCAGCGCGGCGGCCGCCGACGAGACCGACGCCGGGCTCTCGCCGATGCCCGTCTGAGACCGGGCCTTGCGCCCGGTGTGGAGCGCCTGGCGGAAGAGCCGGTCGAGGAACGGGCCGGTGGCGCCGATCTCGGCCGCCATCCGAACCTGACCGAGGATCTCGCCCTCGCCGGGCACCATCGAGTCGAGCCCCGCCGAGACGCGGAAGAGATGGAGCGCCGCCGCCTCGTCGCGCAGCCGGTACAGCGCGCTGCCCACGGCCTCGAGCGCGGTCGCTGCGGCCGTCTCGGCAAGGTCCGGGTCGGGAGCTGCGACGTAGAGCTCCGTCCGGTTGCACGTCGAGAGGCACACACATTCGTCCTCCGTCCCGCCGAGCTCACGGGCGAGCGAGGCGGCCTCATCGCGCGGGAATGCGACGCGCTCACGGAGCTCGAGCGGCGCGAGGTGGTGCGAGGTGCCTACGAGGACGAGCTTCACGAGAAGTGGGCGATCGGGAGGGTGGCGACGACGAGTGTGAGCGCGACGAGCGCGAGCGACGCGGAGCGCCGGCCGCGCCAGCCGGCGCCGTAGCGGAGCGCGACGAAACCGGCGTAGACGGCCCAGGTGACGAGCGTGACCGCGACGACGGCGTCGACGCTCCCGCCCGACTCGATGAGGCGACCGATCCCGACCGCGATCCCGAGCGTGAGGACAGGCCAGGCGACGGCGATCGTTCGCGCGACGAGCTCGTCGAGCGCGGAGAGCGACGGAACGAGAACCCGCAGGATCCCGCGCTCGCGCCGCTTGAGCCGCCGCTCCTGCCAGAGGTAGAGGGCGGCAAGGGCGGCGGCGAGGGTAAAGCCGGCGAACGCGGCCAGCACCAGCCCCACGTGTAGGGCCAGGAAGAGGCTCCCGTAGTCGGTGCGCTGCGCGGCCCGCGTGCCGCCGCCCGCATGCGCCACCGCGAGCAGCGCCGCGGCCGGCGGGATGACGGCAAGTCCAAGCAGCCGGAACCGCGCGCGACAGCCCCAGATCAGGTACGCGCCGACGACGAGCCAGACGAAGAGGTTCAGCGCGGCGCCCCAGCTCGTCCACGGAAAGCCGTCCGAGCGCGAGGCCTGGACGCCCAGGAGCGCGGTCTGGACGAGCCAGCCGATCCGCACGCCCCAGGTCGCGAGCCGACCCGGCAAACCCGGCCGGCGCGCCTCGCCGACGAAGGCGACGGCCGCCTCGCCATAGGCGAAGAGGGCCGGCCAGAAGAGCAGCTCAGCCATGCGCTACCCCCGGGTGAACCTCCCGGTTCCCCCGGACCCCCTCCACTGGTCCGCTAGCGCGGACAGGCGGCTTCGCCGCCGGCCAGAAGAGCAGCTCAGCCAACGGGCGTCGCCTCCCGCGGCGCTTCGACGCGGGCCCGCCGCTGCCGCGCGAGCTCGGTCAGCTCCTCCACCTCGCGCTCGAGCCGGACGAGCTTGAGCGAGATGATCAGGACGTAGGCGAGCACGACCGCGAAGACGACCAGGTAGGCGGCCGCGACGTACTTCTCGGCAGTGGTCACGCGAGCAGCTCCCGGAGCTCGCGCAGACGCGAATCGAGACGCTTCCCGGCCAGCTCGACTCGGTAGAGCGTCCCCGCGAGCAGGAGCATCGCCGCCCACGAGACGCAGAAGCTCGCGAACATCCGCCCCGACATCTGCGGCCCGTTCGAGGTGAAGACGGTTGGGTGGATGAAGTCGTTCGCCAATCGGATGGCCATGAAGCTCACGGGAATCAGCGCCACACCGAAGAGCGCGTACACCGCGGAGAGGTTCGCTCGGCGCGGGCCCGGCTCGACGGAGAAGCGAAGCATGAAGTACGCGGCGTAGAAGAGGAAGAGCACCAGGAAGAGGACGAGCTGGTTCGAGCTCCAGGCCCACCAGACCCCCCAGGAGATCTTCGCCCAGATCGAGCCCGTCACCAGGGTCAGGGCCCCGAAGATCACGCCCTGGTGGATGGCGACGTAGCTCTCGAGGTCGGCTCCTGGGCTTCGCTTCCAGAGGTGCAGGAGCCCCTTCCACGCGCCCCAGCCGAAGCATGCGTACGACGTAAGCGCGATCGGCACGTGGAAGTAGAAGATCTTCTGCGAGAGCCCCTGGTCGGCGTCCTCAGGCGCGAAGAAGGCGATCATCGCCACGGCCGCGACCATCGTCGCGAGGGCGAGCCCGGCGAGCGCCGGGGCGCTATTCCGTAACGACGTACTCAAAAGAAGCCAAGCAAATGATGACAAAGATGGTGTCGTAGAGAACGAGGAACTCCACGTAGCGAGCGCCCCCGTTCACGCTCGCGCCGACGCCGCCGATCACGATCGGGATCGCAAGCGGGAGAAAGAGGAGCGGCAGCAGGAGCTCACGGGCGCGGCTCGCAGCGGCCATGCCCGCGAGGAGCGTGCCCACGGTGCAGATCCCGAGGTCGGCGAGCGCGACACCCGCGAGCGTCCGGCCGTCGATTCCGGGACCGAAGAAGAGGGCGAAGGCGGGCAGCGCCACGACCTCGGCGGCGACGAGGAACGCGAGCATGGCGATCGCCTTGCCCAGCCAGATCGCGCTGCGGTCGGAGGGGGCGAGCACGAGCCCGTCGAGCACGTCCTGCTCCCGCTCCGCGGCGAAGCAGCGCGTCAGCCCGAGGAGCGCGGTGAAGATCAGCGCCACCCAGAGGAGCCCGAACGCCGCGAGCCGCGAGGCGCCCTGCGGCAGCGTGAAGTGGAAGACGACGAGCGCGGAGACGACGAAGAGGAGCATCGCGGGGAGCGTGTCCCGCGCCCGCAGCTCGAGCCGCAGATCCTTTCGTGCCAGCGCCCCTATGTCGGTCAGGTAGCTCACTGCACGATCGCCACCTGCGCCGTCGCCAGCGCCTCGAACCGCGCCGGCGCATGCGTCGCGACGAGGAACGTGCCGCGCTCGCGCCGCTCCGCGAGCTCGCGGTCGAGCAGCTCCGCGCCCTCCGCGTCGAGCGCCGTGAACGGCTCGTCGAGGACGTACAGGTCGGGCTCGTGGAGGAAGGCCCGGCAGAGCGCGAGCCGCTGGAGCATGCCGCGCGAGTACGAGCCGACACGCTCGCGCCGCGCCTCCCAGAGCCGGAAGCGCTCGAGCAGCATCCCGATCCGCTCGCGTCGTTCTGGCACCCGGTAGAGCCGCCCGTAGAGGTCGAGGTTCTCGAGCGCGGTCAGCTCCCGGTAGACGAGGGGCTCGTGAGCCAGGAAGCCGAGCCGCCCGCGAGACACGTCCACCTCCAGCTCTCCCGCTGTCGGCTGCGCCAGGCCGACGCAGAGGCGGAGAAGCGTCGTCTTGCCCGAGCCGTTCGGCCCCGTGACGACGAGGAAGCCGCCGCGCTCGACCTCGAGGTCGAGACCGCGCAGCACGCGCTTGTCGCCGTAGCGCTTCTCCAGCGCCCTCGCCCGGATCACGGAGCCGCCTCGGCGAGCACGAACGCGAAGAACACGACGCTGATGACCCCGTTCACGGTGAAGAACGCGGCGTCGAGGCGACGCAGGTCACCGGGCCGGACGAGCGAGTGCTCGTAGACGAAGAGGAGAGCGACTACGCCAAGTCCGACCCAGTACGCCACGCCGAGGTGGAGGCCCGCGCCGGCGATCCCGAGCAGCGCGACCGTCGCGAGGTGGGCGAGCCGGGCGCCGTGGAAGACGCTCCGTTCTCCGAAGCGAACGGCGACGGAGTGCAGCCCCTGCGCGCGGTCGACGGCCTCGTCGAAGAGCGAGTAGAAGAGGTCGAAGCCGGCCACCCAGAGCGCCACAGCCGCGCCGAGGGCCCACGCAGGCCACGAGAGCCGCCCCGTGATCGCCACCCAGGCGCCGACCGGCGCGAGACCGTCGATCACCCCCAGCCAGAGGTGGCAGAGCCACGTGAAGCGCTTCAGGTAGGGGTAGATCACGAAGCCGACGACCGGGATCGGCCAGAGCCAGCGGACGATCGGCGCGAGCTGGAAGACGGCGAGCAGGAAGATCGCGAGCGCGAGGAGGCAGAAGACGCCGACCTGCCAGGGCGTGAGCAGGCCGGCCGGAAGCTCGCGTGTCGCGGTGCGTGGGTTGCGGGCGTCGATCCCGGCGTCGATCAGCCGGTTCAGGCCCATCGCGAGCGAACGGGCGCCCACCATCGCGACCGTGATCCAGAGCAGGTCGTGCGCGGAGGGGACGCCGTGGACGGCGAGCAGGGCTCCGACGTACGCGAAGGGGAGCGCGAAGACGGTGTGCTCGATCTTGACGAGGCGCGCGAAGCGCGCGGGCAGGGCGGTCGCCGCGGTCGAGCTCATGTCTGGCGGTGCGCGGTCGGCTCGCCCGCGAGCAGCTCGAGCGCGTGCGCAAGGGCCGGCTTGAGGACGGCGAACCCGTCGCGGCAGCCCCCCGGCGAACCGGGAAGGTTGACGACGAGCGTTCGCCCCGTGACTCCGGCGATCCCCCGCGAGAGCAGGCCGTGCGGCGTCTTCGCGATCGCGTCGGCGCGGAGCGCCTCGGCGATTCCGGGCGCCGCCTGCTCGAGGACGGCCATCGTCGCCTCCGGCGTCACGTCGCGCGGGCCGAGACCGGTGCCACCCGTCGTCAGCACGAGCTCGGCCTCGCCCGCGAGCTCGGCGACCGCGTCGGCGATCGCGTCGCGCTCGTCGGGAACGACCCGGCGGGCGACCTCGTAGCCCTCGCCGGCGAGCAGCTCGTCGAGGAGGTCTCCGCTGCGGTCCTCACGGTCACCCTGGGAGACGCCGTCGGAGACGGTGAGGACAGCTGCTCTCACTCGATCGGCTCCTTCGTCTTCTCCACGAGATGCACGTCGGTGATCGCCATGTCCGTGTCGATCGCCTTGGCCATGTCGTAGACGGTGAGCGCCGCCGCCGATGCGGCCACGAGCGCCTCCATCTCGACGCCTGTCCGCGCGGTCGTCTCCGCGACAGCCGTGATCTCCACCCCGTCGGCCGCGACGTCGAGCTGGACGTCGACCAGGGAGAGCGGCAGCGGGTGGCAGAGCGGGATCAGCTCGCTGGTGCGCTTGGCGGCCATGATCCCCGCCACCTGCGCAGTGGCGAGGGCGTCTCCCTTCGGGAGCTCCCGAAGCCGGCGGGCGGTGTCGGGCCCCATGGCCACGCGCGCGTGCGCGACGGCCCGCCGCCGTGAGAGCGGCTTCCCACCCACGTCGACCATGCGCACCGACCCCGCCTGGTCCACATGCGACAAGTCCCTCACAGCCAGTTCGCTTCCGGCCACCCGGCCTTTGCACCCCCGGGGGACCCCCCGAGTGTTCCCCGCTGCAACGAGCCTAGCGGTGAAAACCGCATGCGTGGGTCACGCGGTTGTGTCGAAAGCGTCCGGCTCACGGGCCCGAACGGTAGCGCCGCGCGACCCTCGCCAGGCCCGGCCGCCGGCGAACCGAGCCCACCACATCGGCCGGCGCGGGGCTCAGCGAGCGAAGCCACCTCCACCACGAGCTCCGCCGGCGCGGCCATTCCGGTTTGATCCTACCGCCGGCCGGTCGCCACGTCCGAGTCGTCGTCAGCGCTGCAAGAGCGCCGCCCCTCGGTCCAGATCCACCAGCTGAGCGGCGATCCACGCCCCGAGGTCGTTCTCCCTCACATGAGCTCGAATGTGCTCGAGGCGCGCGCGGCGCTCCTCCGCCGGGAGCTCGAGCGCCATATGGATGGCCTCCGCCTGTCCGGCGATATCGAACGGGTTCACCGAGAGCGCAAACTCGCCGAGCTCCTCGTGCACACCCGCGTTCTCGGAGAGGATCAGCACGCCGTCGCGCTCGTTGACGAGCGGCGCCTCCTTCGCGACCAGGTTGAGCCCGTCGAAGATCGCGTTCACGAGCAACGCGTCGAACTGCTTGTACGCAGCCACCGCCTGCGGGAAGTCGTCGCGGATCTGGAGCTCGATCGGCGTCCACCCTTCACGCTGGAAGCGATCGTTGACGACCCGCGCAGTGCGCTGGATCGCTCCGAGGTACTCGGCGTACTCGGGAATGTCCTGCCGCGAGGGGTCGAGAAGCGCGAGCATCGTCACGCGCCCGTGCATCTCCGGATGCTCGTCGAGGTAGAGCTCGAAGGCGCGCAAGCCGCGGACGACGTTCTTGGACGGATCGGTGCGGTCGACGCGAAGGACGAGGAACTCCGGCCGTCGGGCCACGATCTCGCGCTCGGCGGCGAGCACGTTCGGGCTCGTCGCGAGCTCCTCGAACTCGTCCACGTCGACCGAGATCGGGTGCGCGGTGACGAGGATCCGGCGACCGCGGTACTCGGCGCTCCCGAAATCGGCCTCGAACGTGGCGCCCGCGACGTCGCGGCACGAGCGGAGGAAGTTGCGGCGCCAACGAGCAGTGTGGAAGCCGACGACGTCGTTGGCGAGCACGCCGTCGTGGATCGCGCGCCGCATGCTCTCGGGCAGCACGTACCAGTAGTCCGGCTGCGCCCAGGGGATGTGCATGAAGTGCGCGAGGGTGGCATCCGGCCGCTCGTCGCGCACCATTCGAGGTGCGAGGTAGAGGTGGTAGTCGTGGAAGAAGACCGTCGCCTCGGGCTCGCGCTCGAGCTCGGCGAGGACGGCGTCCGCGAAGCCACGGTTCACGGCCACGTATCCCTCGTCCCACGCGTGGTGGAGCGCCTTGCTCACGTTGGGCGCCTGCGCCAGCGCCCAGAGGTAGTGCTGGAGGAACCACAGCGTCGGGTTGGAGACGACGTTGTAGTGCCAGTCGTAGGCCTGAGGGTCGTGCCGCACGAGCCGCAGCCGATAGGGAGAGCCGTCCCACCCGGTCTCGTCGAAGGCCTCGTCGAACGCCTCGCCGGCGACCGCATGGTCCTCCTCCGAGATGGCGCTCGCGATCCATGTGACGTCGTGGTGCGAGACGAGGCTGCGGAGCGCCGTGACGAGCCCGCCGCCGCCGCGGCGGGTGATGCGCTCGCCGCCCTCGTCGCGAGCGAAGGTCGTCGGGCCGCGGTTCGAGACGACGATGAGCTTCCGACGCGCCTGCACGGAGGACAAGCGTAACCGCCGGGCGGCGAACGAAACTCTCGGGGCTACGCGGAAGCCGCGACGGTCGCCACGTCCGCGCCGGCCGTGTCGTAGCCGCTCAGGCGGTTCAAGAGCCAGCCGGTGTCGCGGTCGACGATCTGGTCGACGATGCCGCCGACCCGGCCGGCGACTGTCGGGCGCGCCTTCCACAACGCCTCGCTGACCGTGAGCCCGAAGCCCTCCCGGATCGACTTCTGGATCACCGCCGCCGAGTGGACCTGGAACGCGTTCACCTCGACCGAGCCGACGTTGTTCAGGTTCGAGAGGATGTAGATGTCGGGGTCGCCGTCCGCGTAGTCCACGGTGCTCTGGTAGAAGTCCCAGCCCTCGGGATCGTCGTGCGCCATCGAGCCGACGAGCGCGAGCTGGACCCCCGGCGCCGACTGCTTCACCGCTCGGTAGGCGTCGATCACGCCGAGCGGGTCCTTCCACGGATCGAAGCGCGAGACCTGTGTGAGGAGCGGGCGGTCGACGTCGATCCCGAACTGGTCGACGATGTACGCCGCGTCCTCGGCCGAGAGGGCCATGTTCTTCGGAGCGAGTGGGTCGATCGCGGGCGGCCAGATGTACGAGTGCGGCAGACCGGGCACGTTCGGCACGTACTGCCGGCGGTGGAAGATCGCTGCATCGTAGGACCGCAGTGACGGGATGATGAAGTCGAGGACCTCGGGGTTCGGCGTCGACAGGTCGATGTGGCAGCGCCAGATCCACTGCGCCGACGAGCCGGGGCAGCAGCCGATCATGCCGATCGGCTGCGGGTCGTGGACGATCACGAAGTCGGCGTCGTCCTCGAACTCGCTCGCGTTCAGCTCCTGGTAGCGGACGAAGATCTCGCGGTCTTCGGCGGACAGGCCCTGCGGCGCGCCCTGAAGCGCGTTGTGGATCGTCTTCGTGACGTTGAAGAACTCCTCCTGGCCGCGGATGATCCGCCACTCGACCTCCAGCCCCGCGTCCTGCATGAGCGGGATCAGCGTGTAGTTGATCTCGGCGACGCCGCCGCCGAAGGCGGTGGCCGAGAGATGGACGACCCGCTTGCCCTCGAGCGGCTCGGCCAGTCTGCGAATCTCGTCCATGAGGCCGCGCGTCGCGATCGTCGCGTAGTCGCGCAGAGCCTTGTGACCGACGTTTACGAGCTGGAGCATTTGAGATGAGACGGCGAAGTCGCCGCCGAGGTTAGCGACCGGGTTCGGGGAGAAGCTTCACGAAACGCAGACGCGAGCCTCGGCCGCCGTTCTTCGGCCCCAGCTCGAACTCGTCCGCGATCGCCTTGATGATGGCGATGCCGAGCCCGCCCTCGACGAGGTCGTCGTCGGTACCGGTCGGACGCGCCTCGCCGAACCCCTCGCCGTCGTCGACCACCTCGATGGCGAGCCGGTCCTCGTGCAGCTCGTAGAGGATCTCGACTGCGCCCTCGGCTTGGCCGTACGCATGTCGCACCGAGTTGGAGCAGGCCTCGGTGAGTGCGAGCTTGAGGTCGGCGAGCGTCTCCTCGCCGAGCGGCCGGAACCGCGAGAGACCGGTCAGCGCGAGCCGTCCCAGCGCGATGTACTCGGCCTTGGCCGGGATCGTCAGCCGGATGGCGCGCGTGTCCGCCTCAGCCTCCCATGGTGGAACGGCGGTCTCGGTGTTCACCGTTTGGTTTGTACGAGGTTTGCGTAAGTAATCCTGCCACGCGACCGCCGCACGGCTTCTCGAGCCCTTATTGCCGGGCGCAGCGCTCTCCTAAACGCAGGAGCGGTCAGGCAGGCGCATTCGCGGGCCGCTCGGCGAGCACGAGCTGGACGCGTTGCCGGTGCGAGCCACGGACGATCGTGAACGTCGCGCGCTCGCCGGCCGCGAGGCGCTCGGAGACGATCCGTGGCCGGGCTGCCGCTCGTGACCTCGACGATCACGGCTCCACGCCTCACGCCGAACCCGAAGTGGCGCGCGGCCGAGGGGGTCAGATCCTGCGTCTTGACCCCGACGTAGGGATAGACGACGCGGCCCGTCGCGACGAGCTGCTCCATGGAACGGCGGGCGGCGTTGATCGGCACGGCGAAGCCGACGCCCTGCGCGTTCCCGGTGTCGCTCCTGATCTGCGCGTTGATCCCGATCACGAAGCCGCGTGCGTCGAAGAGCGGCCCGCCGGAGTTTCCGTGGTTGATCGGAGCGTCGGTCTGGATCGCGTCGGGGACGACGAACTGGGAGGTCAGGGAGTCGATCGAGCGGTGCACGGCGGAGACGACCCCCGTTGCGAGCGAATCGGCGTTCCCGAAGGGGCTTCCGATCGCGGCCACGGGCTCGCCGACGAGGACGCTCGAGGAGTCCCCGAGCGGCACCGGAGCGACCCGATGCGCGCTCGGATCGATCTTCAGGACGCCGACGTCGTCGAAGACGTCCCACCCGACGACCCGCGCGAGAGCCCGGTCGCGGTCGGCGAACTCGACGTAGACGTGGTTCGCCGCGCTGACGCTGCGGCCCTCGCCGGCGTTCGTGATCACGTGCGAGCTCGTGAGGACGTAGCCGCGCCTCGAGACGACGAAGCCGGACCCCTGCGAGGCCTGCGTCGCCGCCTGCTGGTTCCCGAAGAACGCGTAGATCGTCACGACGCCCGCCGCCCGCCGCTTGTACAGCTGGGCCGGGTCGAAGCCGTTCCCGACCAGCGGCTTGGCAGCCGAGTGCGCGATCGCCTGCGCCGACACCGGCCTGGGCTGCGACTGCGAGGGCACGACCACGGTGTCGGTCGTCGCGGCGCCGATCCAGCCCACTCCACGGCCGATCGCGAGCGCTGTGACTGCGCCGAGGCCGGCGCAGAGGAGGGAGATCGTGGCGAGCCTGGCCGGGCGCATGCGGCCGCCGCACTGTAGCTACCGGCGGCCTACGGAGCGCCGACGGGAACGTTTTCACGTGAAAACGCCTCGGCGGGAGGCAGGACGAGGCGAAACACCGTCCGGCCCGCCTCCGACTCGACCTCGAGCCGCCCGTCCATGCGCTCCGCGAGCTCCCGCGCGATCGCGAGCCCGAGGCCGCTTCCCGACGCGAGCGAGCCCTCGCCGCGGTAGAAGCGGTCGAAGACGTGCCGGAGCTCCTCGGCGGGGATCCCCGGCCCGTCGTCCGCAACCTCGAGCACCGGGCGCTCGCCGCCTCCGGCTCGAACCGCGACCCGCGTCCCGTGCGGCGTGTGGCGGAGGGCGTTCTCGACGAGCGCGCGGCTGATGCGAAGCGCCCGCTCGTCGTCGCCGAGCACGCGCGCGGCGTCGTCCAGCTCCAGCTCGAGCGAGCGCTCGCCCATGCGGGCGACGGCCTGGAACTCGTCCACGAGCGAGCGGGCTACGTCAGCAAGCTCGACCGGCTCCCGCTCCACCCGCAGGCGACCCGCATCGAGGCGCGAGAGATCGAGCAGGTCGCCGGCGAGGCGGGTCAGCCGGTCGACCTGCTCCCGCATCGTCGCGAGGAACTCGGCCCTGGTCTCCTCGTCGAGCTCCTCGTCGGTGAAGAGCTCGAGGAAGCCGCCCAGCGAGAAGAGCGGCGTCCGCAGCTCGTGCGAGGCGTTGGCGATGAACTCGCGCCTCGCGTGGTCGAGCTGCGCGAGCCTGAGGCGCATGCGGTCGAACGCGCGCGCGAGCTCGCCGAGCTCGTCCTGCGTCGGGTCGTCGAGCGGCTCGTCGAAGCTGCCGCCGGCGATCCGGTCGGCCGCGCGCTCCAGGCGGCGGATCCGGCGCGCGAAGACCGCGGCGCCGCCGAAGCCGAGGATCAGCGAGGCGAGCAGGGCCGCGAGGCCGGCGATGAGCAGCCGGTGCTGGACGAGATGGACGCTGCCGAGCGCGTCGTGGAGCGAGCCCGAGAGGAGCAGGACGTACCCGGAGTCGCCGATCGGAAGCGCCTCCTCGGCGTATCGCTCGTCGCCGCGGGAGACGGTTCCGTGCTGGGTCTCCAGCGTCGTCGCGGCCCGGAGAGCGACGGGATCGCTCTGGACGTCGGCCGACGAGGCGCCTTGGCGCGAGTCGTCGACAGTCCCGAGCGCCGGCTCCGGTGAGGACGACAGGATCGAGAACAGGACGACGCGAGCATTCGCGGCCGTGGCGGCGTTCCCGACGAAGTCGGGATCGTTGAAACCGAGCTGGTCGTTCAAGAGCTGCTGCCGCAGGCTCGGCGCGACTCGTTCGAGCTGGGAGAGCTTCGCGTGGACGAGGTTCCGCTCGAGGGACGGCACCGCGAAGAGGTAGACGGCGCCGAGAGCCCCGGCGACGAGAAACGCGAGGGCGAGCGAGAGACGCGCGCCGACGCTTCTGAGCGGATTCACGGCTAGTGGTCCTTGAAGCGGTAGCCGACGCCGCGCACGGTGAGGATGTACTCCGGCTCGCGCGGGTCGTCCTCGAGCTTCTCGCGCAGGTGGCGGACGTGGACGTCGATCGTCCGCGGCTCGCGGTAGTCGGAGCCGCCCCACAGCGACTCGAGGAGCATCTGGCGCGTGTAGACGCGTCCCGGGTGCGAGGCGAGCGTCCGCAGGAGCTCGAACTCGACGTACGTGAGCTGGACGGGCTTGTCGCCGACATTCACGGTCCGCTTGGCCACGTCGATCACGAGTCCGTCCGCGGAGATCAGCTCCTCGTCCGGCGACGGCGTCCGCGGCGCAGCCGCACGGCGGAGGAGCGCCCGGACGCGGCTGCGGAACTCGCGGATCGAGAACGGCTTCGTGATGTAGTCGTCCGCGCCGAGCTCGAGCCCGAGGACCTTGTCCAGCTCGTCGTCTCGCGCGGTGAGCATGATGATCGGCACCGAGCTCTGGCTGCGCAGGCGCCGGCACACCTCGAGTCCGTCGAGCTTCGGCAGCATCACGTCGAGGACGACGAGGTCGAACGGCTCGGCCGCGAACCGCTCGAGCGCCTCCTCTCCGTCGCGCGCGGGCACGACGCGAAACCCCTCGCGTTCGAGCGGATACGTGAGGAGCTTCTGGACGGAGTCCTCGTCGTCGACGAGGAGGATCGTTGAGGCGTCGGGCATCGAAGAATCGCCTGCCGGCGCGCGTTCGGACTCGACGCCTACTATAGCCAGCGATGGCGGCGGCACCCGCCCGATCGGAGCGTCGGCGGCCGCGGCCCGGCTCTCTCGAGCGACCTGTCAGCGCGCGGATGTACCGCGGGACCTGGCTCCTCGTCGCGCTCCCGCTCCTCGTCGCGGCGTTCAGCGTCACCCGCCCGAACCCGCTTCCCGCGCCGCCGCTGCCGGCCGCATTCGACCGCAACGCCGCATACGCGCTCGCGTCCGACCTGGCGCACTCGTTCCCCGACCGCTCGGCGGGCTCGCCGCAGGCCACCGGCGCGGCGCAGTGGTTCGAGCAACAGCTCAACGCGTACGGCTTCCAGACCCACGTCGATCGCTTCCAGGCCACGATCCCGGGGCGCGGCCGCGTCCGGCTCGAGAACATCTCCACCATCGCCCCTGGGACCTCCCCCGACACGATCGTGGTCATGGCCCACCGGGACAACACCGGTACGAGTCCCGGCGCGAACGACAATGCATCGGGAACCGCGGCCCTCATCGAGCTGGCGCGCGGCTACGCGAACGTGGGCGCCGGCCGTCGCGCGACCCCGGCGCACCGCATCCTGTTCCTCTCCACGGACGGCGGCGCGTTCGGAGGGCTCGGCGCCGCCCATTTCGCCGCCCAGGCGGCGCGGCGAGGCGGCGTCGTCGCGGTCGTGAACCTCGACGCGCTCGGCGGAACGGGCCGGCCCCGGCTCGAGCTCGCGGGCGACGCGCCCCGCTCGCCCGCGGCCTCGCTCGTCGAGACCGCGGCGCTCCGGATAGCCGACCAGACCGGGTCACGGCCCTCGCGGCCGAGCGCGCTTCGCCAGCTGCTCGACCTCGCGTTCCCGTTCAGCCTCTACGAGCAGGCCCCGTTCGTGGGCCGCGGCATTCCCGCGGTGACGATCACGAGCTCCGGCGATCGCCCGCCGCCTTCGTTCGGCGACACGCCCGAGAGGCTCGACCGCATCCGCCTGGCCCAGCTCGGCGGATCCGCGCAGGAGCTGCTCGGCTCCCTCGACCAGGGACTCGATCTCGCACAGGGAACATCGACGTACGTGTACCTCGGGTCGCGGCTCATCCGCGGCTGGGCGATCGAGCTCGTCCTGATCGCGGCCCTTCTGCCCTTCTTCGCCGCGACGATCGACCTCTTCGCGCGCTGCCGCAGACGGCGGGTCCCGCTCGCGCCGGCGCTTCGGAGCTACCTGAGCCGGCTCGGCTTCTGGCTGCTCGTCGGCGGGCTCTTCGAGCTCTTCGCGGTGGCCGGAGCCTGGCCGGGCGGCGCACGGCTGCCGCCCGCAGCCCAGAGCTCGGCCGCGACGCACTGGCCGGTGGCGGCGATCCTCGGCTTCCTGGCCGCCTGCGGGGCGGCGTGGCTCGTCGCCCGCTCACGGTTGCTTCCGCGCCGGCGGATCGGCGCCGGCGAGGAGGTCGCCGGCTACACGGCCGCCCTGCTCGCGCTCGGCGTCGTCTCGCTGCTCGTCGTCGCGACGAACGCCTTCGCGCTGCTGCTCGTCCTCCCGTCCCTGCACGCCTGGCTCTGGCTCCCGCAGTCCCGTGCGAAGCCTCCGTGGACCCGGGCCGCGATCCTCGTCGCGGGCTTCGCCGGCCCGCTTCTCCTCCTCTGGTCGCTCGGCTCGCGCTTCGGACTCGGCCTGCACGCGCCCTGGTACCTCCTCGAGCTCACAGCGCTCGGCTACGTCGGCGTGCCGGCCCTGGTCATCACGCTCGCCTGGGCGGCTGCCGCCGCTCAGCTCGTCGCGCTCACCGTCGGGCGCTACGCGCCGTATCCCGCGCCGGGAGAGCGGCCGCCGCGCGGCCCGTTGCGGGAGCTCGTGCGGAAGATCGTCCTCGCCCGGCGAGCGCGTCGCCGCGCACCGGCGGTCTCGGACGGGTCGTTATACGCCCGATGAGGCGCGTCTTCCGCATCCTCGGCACGGTGATGGTGGTCGGCGGCATCGCCACGCTGCTCTGGGTCGTCGTCGTCTGGCAGTGGCAGGACCCGTTCACGGCCCTCTACACGCGCTGGCAGCAGCATCGGCTGGCGTCGAGCTACGACGAGCGTTTCACGAACTTCCGCCCGCTCCGCCCAGCCGGAGACACGCTTGCCGCGGAGCGGCGGACGATCGCCGTCGAGGCGGCGCAGTACCGGCGGGACTCGAAGCGAGGACAGGCGATCGGCCGGATCAAGGTGCCACGCCTCGGGCTCAACATGATCCTGGTGAACGGCACCGACCACGACACGCTCAAGAAGGGCCCCGGCCGCGACCTCCGGACCTACATGCCCGGCCAGGGGCAGCTCATCTACATCGCCGGGCACCGGACGACCTACCTCGCGCCCTTCTCGCACATCGACTCGCTGCGGCGCGGCGACCTCGTCACCCTGGAGCTTCCCTATGCGACCTTCGTCTACCGGATCGCGCTGCATCGCATCGTCCCCTCCGACGACCTCTCCGTCCTCAAGTCGCACGGCCGCGAGGTCGTGATCCTGCAGGCCTGCCACCCACGCTTCTTCGCGACGCACCGCTACCTCGCCTACGCAAGGCCGATCCGGGTCGAGCCGCGCGTCGGGCCCGCCTACTCGCCGGGGCAGGCGCTGGCGGCGGCCCGTTAGTGCCCTACGAGTCCAACCGCAGGTAGCGGACCGTCTCGCCGGCCGCGAGCTCGCCGTCCCCGCGCGGGACGAGCACGAGCGCATCCGCGCCGGCCGCCCGCACGATCATGTGCGAGTCCTGGCCGCTGACCGGGCGGAGCTCCGTGCCTTTAGCACCGGTTAACCGTCGGGCGCGGACGAGCTCGTCCCGAGACGCGTTCCGCCGCAGCGGGGCCTCCAAGCGTCCGGCCTCGAACGCCGGCCCGGGCTCGGCTGCCCCTTGGAGCGCCGCCACGGCCGGCCGGACGAAGAGCTCGAAGCCGACCAGCGAGGAGACCGGATTGCCGGGCAGGCCGAACACGAGCGTCGGCCCCCGCACGCCGAAGGAGATCGGCTTTCCGGGCTTGACAGCGACGCGCCAGAAGACCTCCTCCACCCCGAGCTCGGCTTCGACGCGCCGCACGAGGTCGTGCGGCCCGACGGAGACGCCGCCTGAGGACACCACGAGATCGGCTTCGAGCGCCCGCTCGAGCGCGGCACGGTGGGCGTCCGGGTCGTCCTCGACGGCCGGGAGCCGCTCCACTTCCGCACCCGCTGAGCGGAGCTGCGCCTCGAGCATCGGCCCGTTCGCCTCATAGATTTGCCCGGGGGACAGCGGCTCGCCGGGCCGGCGAAGCTCCGTCCCGGTGGTCACGAGGGCGGCCCGCGGGCGCCGCACGCAGACGACCGTCGCGGCGCCGACTGCGGCGAGCGCGCCGATCTGAGCCGGCCCGAGCCGCGTTCCGGGTTCGGCGACCGCATCTCCGGCGCGAACGTCGCCGCCGCGCGGGCGGACGTTCGCACCCACCGCGACAGGCTCGAGAATCTCGACTTTGTTGTCATGATCGACAACATACTCGATGGGGACGACGGCATCGGCGCCGTCCGGGACGACGGCGCCGGTGGCGATCGCCGCCGCCTCCCCGGGCCGCAGTTCACGAGCCGCCGGCCGCCCGGCCACGATCCGCTCGACGACAGGGAGGATCGCGGGCGCGTCGATCGCGCGGAGCGCGAAGCCGTCCATCGCCGAGCTCGCGAAGGGCGGCAGGTCGACCGCGGCGACCGCGCGCTCCGCCAGCACGCGTCCGGCGGCCTCCTCGAGAGGCACGCTCTCGCCCGCGAGCGGCTGTGTGCGGGCGAGGATGCGCTCGAGCGCCTCGTCGATCGATAGAAGGTCCGCCACGCTGGCCGCATAACGTATCCCCGTGCCCGACACCGTCGTCGCCGGCCGCTATCGCCTCGAGCAACGCCTCGGCGCAGGCGGCATGTCCGAGGTCTGGGCCGCCGAGGACCTCGAGCTCGGACGTACGGTAGCGCTCAAGCTCCTCGGCCCGGCGGCCGACCCGGCGCGGTTCGAGCGCGAGGCCCGCGCGGCCGCCGCGCTCTCTCACCCGAACGTCAACCAGC
>VAYE01000274.1 GCA_005883235.1 Actinomycetota bacterium | reverse complement strand
ATGCGCGTCGCCGTCAGCGCTCGCACGGCGGAGGAGGTCGAGGCCGTCGCGGCGGAGATCGGCGGAATAGCACTTGTCGGAGACGTCTCGCGCCGCGAGGACGTCGAGCGCTGGGTGCGCGAGGTCGGCGAGATCGACCTCCTCGTCGCGAACGCGGGGCGCAACGCACCCGAGCAGCGCGCGTGGGAGGTCGAGCCCGAGGAGTGGCGGAACGTCTTCGAAGTCAACGTCCTCGGTGTCTACCTCTGCTGCCGGGCCATGATCCCGGGGATGATCGAACGCGGCCGCGGCCGGATCGTGATCACCGGCAGCGGCGCGGCGTATCTTCCGCACTCCGGCAGCACGGCGTACTCGGCGAGCAAGGCCGCCGTCTGGCGCTTCGGAAACGTGCTTGCGGAGCAGCTGGAGCCCCATGGCATCCCGGTCTTCGTGATCAGCCCGGGTCTCGTGCGAACCGAGATGACGAAAGCCGCGCCGGACGGCGCGCCGTGGACGCCGCCGGAGCTCGCGCCGCAGCTCGTCCGCGCGTTGGCGTCAGGTCGCGCCGACTCGCTGTCGGGGCGGTACATCCACGCCGAGCACGACGACGTCGACGACCTGATCCGGCGCGCGGACGAGATTCGCGAGAACGACCTGAACGCGATCCGGCTGCAGCGCTAGCACCGCTGCTACAGTGGTTTTAGACTCTGAGTCGAAAACTGGAGGACGATGAGGCTCGCGCTCGCGCAGATGAACTCGGTCGTCGGCGACCTCGACGGCAACCGCGACCGGATACTCGGGCGGCTCGACGAAGCGAAGAACGCCGGTGCCGACCTCGTCCTCTTCCCCGAGCTCGTCGTCACGGGGTATCCGCCGGAGGACCTGCTGCTGCGGCCGAGCTTCATCCGCGCGGCGGAGCGCACGCTGAACGAGATCGCGCGCGCGACGCGGAACGTCGTCGCGCTCGTGGGCGGGCCGCTCCTCGAGCGCGACCTCTTCAACGCGTGCGCGGTCTGCGCGGGCGGCGAGGTGAAGGCGCGCTACCGCAAGCGCTTCCTGCCGAACTACGGCGTCTTCGACGAGGATCGCTACTTCGCGCCCGGCGAGGACCTGCTCCTGCTCGAGCACGGGCGGACGCTCGTCGGCCCCACGATCTGCGAGGACATCTGGCAGCCGGGGCCGCCGGCGACCGACCTCGCGCTCGCCGGAGCGGAGCTGATCGCCAACATCTCGGCCTCGCCCTTCCACGTCGGCAAGGACCGCGAGCGCGAGGAGATGCTCGTCACGCGTGCGCGCGACAACGCCTGCTTCCTCGCGTTCTGCAACTGCGTCGGCGGCCAGGACGAGCTGATCTTCGACGGGCACTCGCTCGTGCTGGACGACGAAGGGGCGGTGCTCGCGCGCGCTCCGGGGTTCGAGGAGTGCCTGCTGCTGGTCGACGTCGACCCGGCCGAGGTCGTCGCCCGGCGGCTCCGCGACGTCCGCCGGCGCGCTCTCGCGCGCGAGCGCGGGATTCCCCACGCCGCCGTCGTCCACGTCGGCTCGCCGCGGCCCTCGCCGAACGGCAAGCACGTGGAGCCCGTGATCGCCGAGCCGCTCGACGATCTGGAGCAGATGCGCCTCGCCCTGGAGCTGGGTCTCCGCGACTACGTCGAGAAGAACGATTTCAGCGACGTCCTCGTCGGCGTGTCGGGCGGCATCGACTCGGCGCTCGTCGCGGCCCTCGCGGTGGAGGCGCTCGGGCCGGAGCGCGTCCATTGCGTGTCGATGCCTTCGCAGTTCTCCTCCGAGGCGACACGCGCGGATGCGCGGCGGCTCGCCGAGGATCTCGGCTGCCCGTTCACGGAGCTCCCGATCGAGCCCATCGTGGAGGAGTTTCGGGAGGCGCTCGCGCCGGTCTTCGGCGAGCGCGAGCCGGATCTCACGGAGGAGAACGTCCAGGCGCGGACCCGCGGTGTGCTGCTGATGGCCCTGTCGAACAAGTTCGGCTGGCTGCTCGTGGCGACGGGGAACAAGTCAGAGCTCTCGGTCGGATACGCCACGCTCTACGGCGACATGGCCGGCGGCTTCGCGCTCCTCAAGGACGTGTTCAAGACGGACGTGTTCCGGCTGGCGCGGCACCTGAACGAGCGCGCCGGCCGTGAGGTGGTCCCGCAGAGCATTCTCGAACGGGCTCCGAGCGCCGAGCTCCGCGCCGACCAGCTCGACGAGGACTCGCTCCCTCCCTACCCCGCGCTCGACCGCGTCCTCGAGGCGTACGTCGAGCAGGACCGGTCACGCGAGGAGCTGGCGAGCGACGGCTTCGATCCGGACGTCGTCGAGCGCGCGATTGCGATGATCGACCGGGCCGAGTACAAGCGCCGGCAGGCGCCCCCCGGAGTGAAGCTGCGCCCGAAGGCGTTCGGCCGCGACCGCAGGACGCCGATCACCAATCGCTGGCGCGACTGACGTGCCTGGTTCGGCCATCTTGCCCATCCCGTCTGGCTCAGCCACCATGGGCATTCGTGCCGGAGGAGATGGGCATCTACCGCGGCGAGGTGCTCACTCGAAAGCTCAGAGAGCTCGTGGCCAAGGGCCGAGCAGAGCTCGAGGCCCCGCGGCCGCTGAAAGCTAGGCGGCGCTCCGCCGCCGCAGCTCGCGAAACCAGCGGAGCCGCTCGGCATAGGGCACGGCCGCGTTCGCCGGCGAGGTCGAGGGAAGCACGAAGAGGCGAGTCTCGCAGAGTCGCCGCTCCTGGAGGCCGAGCTCCGGGCGCTGGCGGAAAGCGCCTCGATAGGCCTCCTTGCCGACGAAGGCGAGCCACTCGGGCCTCAGCTCGCGCGCGAGGCGCTCGAGCCGCGCCGGCGAATCGGCGAAATCCGCCCGCCGGAGGTCGCCGGACCCCGGCGTCGTCCGGAAGGCGGCGTTCGTCAAGCCGATCCCGTGCGCGAGCGCCTCGAACTGCTGGTCCGGTCGCAGAAGGCGGGGCGTGAAGCCCGCCTCGTGCAGCAGGCGCCAGAAGTCGTTGCGCGGATTCGCGAAGTGCGCGGCCGCAGCGGCCGACACCCGACCGGGGTTGATCCCGCAGAAGACCACCCGGAGATCGGCCGCGAGGACGTCCGGGACGGCGCTCGTCAGGCCGCTTCGGGCTCGCGCAGGTCGAGCCGGAGCTCGAACAGGCGCCGGAGCTCTTCGCCCGACATCCGGACGTGATGCCGGCGCCGCGTCACACGCACGATCCGGACGGTGTCACCTGCGCCGTAGCAACGGGCGTAGCACTCCGCTTCGCTCAAGGATCGCAACCGTCGCACGGTACGGACACTAGGTTCGTCGCCGGACATCGCACTCCCTCTTCCTGTCGGCGATTAGAGTCTCAGGACAACCGGTAGTCGTCGCAACCGATCAGGTCGTCGCGGCCGCCAAGCTCCGCTACGCCCGCGCGCTTGGCGTTCAGTTCAAGTGCTTCGCCGACTTCGACGACCTCGGGCTCGACGACGTGAGCCGGCTGATCCTCGACCACGTCGCCGGCGCGCACGACGTCACCTTCGACGGAACTCCCGGCATGCGCCGCGCCTGGTTCTTGCTCGATTCGTTTCAGACCGTCGAGACTCTCGACGGGTTCGTCAACAACTTCATCTACCCGCGCTAGGCCGGCCCGGCGGTGGCGAGGGCCAAGGAGTTCCGGTACGCGATCGCCCAGGA
>VAYE01000058.1 GCA_005883235.1 Actinomycetota bacterium | reverse complement strand
CGGCGGTTCGCTCGAGCGGGCCGACCTCCTCGAGGCCTTCGACTCGCCGGACTTCCGCCTCGCCGTCGGCTTCGGGCCGGAGCTTCGGCGTTACCCGATCTCGAACCGGCGGAAGCGCTTCCTCCGCGCGCTCCTCCGCGCGGCTCGGCCGCGCGACGGCTCGGCTCGGGCGATCCACCGCTTCCGTCGCGTCACCGAGCCCTGGGCGCTCGAGGCGCTCGAGTTCATAGGCGCCTCCGACCTCGGCCCCGCGGTGGAGGCGGCGCGCGCGAACGACCCCGACGAGCCGCTCCTGCGCGGCGACGAGCTCGGCCTGCCGCCGGGGCCGGAGATCGGCCGGCTCCTCGCCGCCGTCGAGGAGGAGCGGGCCGCGGGGCTCGTTTCGACCCGCGAGGAGGCGCTCGACTTCGTCCGCCGCTCGGTAAGCGGCTCGTAAAGCGACCTCGCCGGGAACAAACCATCGCCTCCCGGGCTCGTTGGAAGGGGTAGCGAGCACTGTCGAACGGGGGGTGAGGCTCGTGAGATCGAGAAGCAAGCTCATGCTGGCTGCCGCGGCGGGCGCGGCGGCGATGGCGGTCGCCTCGGCGGTTGGGATCGCCGGTGCCTCGACGGCGGCCAATCCACCGACGGTCCGGTCCCTTCCGTACGTGGCCGGCTCGGCCGTGGTCGGGCGGACGGTCGCCGTGCGGAACGGAAGCTGGGGCGGCACGAAGCCGCTCACGTACTCCTACCAGTGGCTGCGTTGCGGGAGCGGCGGGAGCAGCTGCGCCGACCTCGCGGACGCGAAGTCGCAGACGTACGTCCTCGTCTCCGACGACCAGGGCCACCGGATGCGTGCCCGAGTGACTGTCACCAACAGCGCCGGCTCGAGCTCGGCCGTGTCGCGGGCGAGCGGGGTCGTCCGCGCGGCGCCGACCGCGCCGCCGCCGGGGCCGGGCGGGCAGATCAAGCTCGCGGACGGGAAGATCTCCATCCCGGTCGCGAACGTCGCGTCGCCGCAGCGGCTGATCGTCTCCGGCGTGCAGTTCGAGCCGATCGTCGTCCGCTCGCGGAGCCCGTTCACGGCGCGCTTCCGCGTCACGGACACGCGCGGCTTCGTCGTCCGCGGGGCGCTCGTGTACATGCTCGGGCTGCCGTACGGCCGGATCGCCAACGTGCCCGAGCAGGAGACCGGGACCGACGGCTGGGTCACCTTCCAGGTGCAGCCGACGACGCAGCTCCCGCTCGCGAACGGCGGTGCGCTCGTCGTGTTCGTCCGGGCGCGGAAACCGGGCGAGAACCTCCTGGCCGGCGTCTCGACCAGGCGGCTCGTCCAGGTCCGGCTCGGCTCGCCGTGAAGGCGCTGCTTGCGGTGCCGTCATCAGGGCGTGCGGGTTCCCGCACGCCCGTCTGAACCGACCGGTCGACACGGTGGAGTTCGTCGCGGCGTAGGTTCGTCGGGGGAGAGAGCGGCGGGGTTCCCCAGGATCCCGCCGCTCCACGACAATTAGGGCGTGGCCACACATGACGACGCCGTCCGGGCCCGATTCGGCGAGACCGCCGCGGGCGTCGCGGAGCATGCGGCACGGCAGGTCGACCGCGTGCGGGAGGAGCTACGCGAGTTCCTGCCGCTGAGTGGGGAGGAGCGCGTGGTCGACTCGGGCACGGGCGCGGGGGTCCTCGCGCTCGCGCTCGCTCCGCTCGTGCGGGAGGTCGTGGGGGTCGACCTCGTGCCCGAGCTCCTCGCCGCCGCCCGCGCGGCCGCGCCCCCGAACGTGACCTTCGTGGAGGGCGACGCCACAGCACTGCCCTTCGAGGACGCGTCCTTCGACATCGCGGGGAGCCGCCGCATGTTGCACCACATCGCGCGCCCGGAGCTGGCCGTCGCCGAGCTGGCCCGCGTGACCCGACCCGGCGGGCGAATCTTCGTCGACGACCAGATCGCGCCCGTCGACCCGCTCGCCGCGCTCGCGCTCGACCGCTTCGAGCGGGCGCGTGACCCTTCGCACGCGCGGACGCTCCCGGACATCGACCTGCGCCACTTCTTCGAGGCGAACGGCCTCGTCGCCGAGCGCACCCGCTTCCAGACCCATCGCCGTGAGCTCGGCTACTACCTCGAGCTCGCCGGCTGCCGCGGCGAGGCCGCCGACCGGGCCCGGGAGCTGAGCCCCGGCGGCCTCGAGAGCTACGAGGCCGAGACCGGCTGGTATCTGCTCCGCAAGCCCCGACTCGGTGGCTAGGCTTGGGCGATGCGCGTCGAAGTCTTCTACTGCCCCGTCTGAGACGGTTACGACGAACGGGCCGCGAGTCTCGTGGCCGAGCTGAACGGCGAGGGCTTCGACGCCGAGGCCTTTCGAGGCGGGAAGGGGCAGTTCGACGTGAACGCGGACGGGCGGCTCGTGTTCTCGAAGGCCGAGACCCACCGCTTCCCGGAGGCCGGCGAGGTTCTCGCGGCGCTTCGCGCGAGCGCCTAGGACGTCGACTCGTCGAGGTGCGCGAAGGTCGCGCGCAGCGCGTCGCGCTCGCCGGCGAGGCTCGTGAACGACCTGGCCAGGCGCCGCTCGCCCTCCTCGGTCAGACGCAGGTGCGCGACGCGGCCGTCGACGGCGGACGTCTCCCGCCCGACGAGGCCGACCTCCTCGGCGCGGCGGACGAGCTCTGTCACCGTGCTCTGGGCGAGCTGGAGCCGCTCCGCCAGCTCGGTCACCGTCGACTGCTCCGAGCCGCCGGGGGCGCCCTTGATCATCAGCAGGAGCAGGTAGCGCTGCGGCGTCAGCCCCGAAGAGCGCGCGATGCGCTCGCTTCGGCGCAGGAACCGCCGGAGCGCGGCCCGGAAGTCCGCGCCTCGCATCGCGGCCTCGGCAGTCAGCCGCTCGCCGTCCATCGCCTGCCGATACTAGTGCGATTCGGGGCGCTTTCGATAGGCCGATTTCGGCGCGAGCCGGCGGACGAGCCCGGGCGCGAGCGCCTGCACCACCGGGAAGACGCGGAACCACGCAGGCACGTACGTCTCGCTCGGGCCGCGCTCGAGCGAGCGGACGACGTGCCGGGCCACGTCCTCCGGCTCGATCACGAGCCGCCGGAAGAGCGGGCTCGAGAGCCCCTTCCGCTGCGGGAAGCCCTCCGTCTCCACGAAGCCCGGGTTCACGGTGTGGACGCGGATGCCGCGCGGGCCGAGCTCGGCGGCGACGGCGCGCGAGAACGCGAGCTGCGCGTGCTTCGAGGCCGAGTACGGCCCCGAGGGCGCGAACGCGACGCCGCCCGCGACCGAGACGACGTTCACGACGTCTGCGCGGCCCGCGGCTTCGAGCGCGGGGAGGAACGCGCGCAGGCACCAGACGCCGCTCAGGTAGTTCGTGCGGACGAGCTGCTCCAGGCGCTCCGGCTCGACCTCGAGGAAGCTCCGCCGGCCGGGGATGCCCGCGTTGCAGACGAGGACGTGGATCCGCGGATGGCGCTCCCGCACCGCCGCCGCCGTGCGCTCGACCGCCTCCCGGTCGGAGACGTCGCAGACCTCGTGCTCGCCGTCGAGCTCCTCGGCGAGCGCGCGGAGCCGGTCCTCGCGCCGCGCGACGAGGACGCAGCGGTCCCCCCTGGCGGCGAGCTCGCGGGCGATCGCCGCGCCGATCCCGCTCGAGGCGCCGGTGACGACGGCGACGCGGCGCTCGACGCTCAGCGGCAGACGCGGACGCGCTCGCGGGCGCCCGCCGTGTGGCCGCCGGCGTCACTCGCGACCGCTCGCAGCGTGTGCGCGCCGCGCTTCGCCTTCGCGGTCTTCCACGTGCCGACGTAGAGGCCGATCTGGCCCTTGCGGACGGTGCCGATCCGCCGCTTCCCGTCGTAGAAGCGCACCGAGGCGATCTTCCGCGGCGAGCTCGCGTCGACGATCAAGCCGACCTTCCCCTTGACGCAGCCCGCGGTGGCATCCGGCGCGAGCCAGCTCACCGCCGGCCGGGCCGAGGCTGCGACGTGCACGGCCTTGAAGGCGGTGTTGGGCATGATCTCCGAGCCGGATGTGTTGACGTTCTTCGTCTCCTGGTAGTCGGAGGCCTCGAGCGTCGCGGCCGTCCGGCCGGTCAGCTTCGGCGCGGCCGCCGGGAGCGGGAAGAGCGCGAGCCCGCTCGTCGGGTCGTACGCTGCCACGCCGACCAGCACGCGCTTGTAGCCGATCACGAGCGAGAGCGGGTCGACGCCGGAGCCCGCGTCGAGGACGCGCGCGGCGATCGTCGGCCGGCCGGTCGAGACATGCGTGGTCAAGAGCTTCACGGTCGGCGGCCGGACGTCGTTCACCCACGAGCGGAGCACGTAGCGCCCGGGCAGCGGCTCGCCGCTGAAGAGGTCGCTGGCCGAGTCGACCGAGACGTAGTAGTCCTTCGGGGCCGGGAACTGCGCGCCGGCCGCCTCGACGTCGAGGCGGTAGTCGAACATCAGCCCGTTGGCGTTCACGGGCGTCCCGGCGTAGCCCTGGACGGTGTTCTCGTCCTGCGCGCCGAGGAAGAACGGGTCGATCTCGGATCGCGCCGTCTGGAGGAGCACCGAGACCCCGACGTTCGCGACCTTCCGGTCGAGGTGCGTGACGTAGACCTGCTCCGCGCCGGTCTCGGCCTCGGTCGGCCCGGCGAGGTAGTTCGGCGCGGGGCCGAACGGCGCGTCGGGGAAGCGGTAGAGGTCGGCGCGTGAGGTTCCGGTGCGCGTGTCGCCCGTCTGGAGCGTCTTCAGCGGTTTCGCCGTCGCGCCTTCGAGCCCGGGCCGCGTGACGAGGAAGAGGTACGGGATGCGGCGCGTCTGCGTGCCCTGCCGGAGCACGACGAAGCCGTAGTCGTCACCCTTCGCCGCGTCCGCCGAGGCCCGGACGGCGACGGTGAAGTCGGTCTCGCCGCCGGGTGCGAGCGTCACCGTCCCGGGCACGTCGACCGTCGCTCCCGCGCTCGCAGACTGGGGCGCGACCGAGACGACCCACGTGCCCACGCCGCCGTTCGCGTCGGTCAGGCGGACGACCTGGCTCCGCGTCTGCGCGCCGCCGTTCACGTCCAGGTCGGCGAACGAGAGCGACGTGGGGTCGGTGAAGACGAGCGGGTTCGCGGCGCGCGGCAGGTTCACGAGCCCGCCGCCCTCGAGGAGCACCGGCGCCTCGTGCGTCTGGGCCGTGTCCGACCAGGCCGGGCCTGCGGTGGAGACGAGCGCGGACTTCACCTGCTGCGCCGACCACGTCGGATGGAGCTGGAGGAGGAGCGCGGCCGAGCCGGCGACGTGGGGGGTCGCCATGCTCGTCCCGTCGAAGACGGCGAACGGCGAACCGCCCGTGAACTCGGGCAGCGTCGAGGACAGGATCTGCCCGCCCGGCGCGGACACGTCCGGCTTGAGCAGGTGGCCGAAGTCGGTCGGCCCGGCCGAGGAGAAGCTCGTCATGACGTCGCCGCGGCCGTTCTCGATGTCGAGCGGGTCGTTCCCGATCCGGACCGGCGCTCGGCCGCTCGTCCCCGCCAAGAAGTCGCGCAGGCGGGCGCCGTCGAGGTCGGAGATCATCCCGGCGGGAATCGACAGCCGGATCGGGATCGGGTTCGGGTTCCCCGGGCGGTTGTCGACGAGGACGATCCCGATCGCGCCGGCCGCCTTCGCGCGGTCGGCCTTCGAGGTGAAGGTGCAGAGCCCGCGCGAGACGAGGACGATCGCACCGTCGAGCGAGTGCGACGGCAACGGCTGCACCGGCCCGTTCGGGTTCTCCGGCGGTCCGCAGAGGTGCCGCTCGACCGGCTGGCCGTTCGGGCCGACGACCGAGCCGACGTCGACGAGCGTCTGGTCGCTCACGGACCAGGCCGCCGGGGTCGAGGCCTTCTCGATCGGGATCTGACGGAGCGTGTCGGGCGCGCTCGGCGCCGTCACCGAGAGCGCAGGCGCGAAGACGTGGTTGTTCGTGACCGCCGCGACGGTGATCGCCGCCGGCGCCGTCCCCGGCGAGGCGACGCTGCCGAGGCCGAAGTCGTCGCGGTCGTTCCCCGCCGCGATCACGGGCACGACGCCGGCCGCGGCCGTGTTGCGCGCCATCTCGATCGTCGCGTCGGTGGACGGGTCCGACTCGGGGCCGCCGCCGGAGAAGTTGATCACGTTCATGCCGTCGGCGACCGCCGACTCGAACGCGGCCACGATCTCGGGCGTGTTCACGACGTCGCCGATCGGGGTCGGGATCGTGAAGACGCGGTAGTTGCCGATCCACGCGCGCGGAGCGACGCCGCTCAGGCCGGTGACGGGCGGGTGGTCGGCGCCGGCTGGCGCGTTCGTCCCCTCGTCGCCGGCGGCGATGCCGGCCACGTGCGTCCCGTGGAACGACTCCTGCCGGTCGAGCGGAAGGCGGCCCCGCGCACCCGAGCCCGGGCCGGGGAAGGCGCGCGCGACGATCACCTTCGGCGTCGTGAAGGCGGTGTCGCCCTTCGGGAAGCCGGACGGGTACGAGTAGCCCGCAGGGTTGAAGAACGGGTTCGTCTGGTCGACCCCGTCGTCGACGACGCCGATCTTCATGCCCTGGCCGCGCGCGCCGGTAGCTGCGTGGAGCGCGTCCGCGCCGATCAGCGACGGGCTTCGGTCGAGGCTCAGCGTGTAGCGCATGCTGGGGTAGACCTTCCGGACGAAGCCGAGGGCCGCGAGCCGCGGCAGCCGTCGCACCGGGAGCGACACGGTGACGCCGTCGAGGACGATCCGGAATCGGCGCGAGACCGTCGCCTCGGGGATCGCTCGCCGCAACCGCGCGACCGCGACGCGCTGCGCGGCGTCCAGGCGGGCCAGGTACGCGCGCGAGGAGGCGCTCGCGACGTCAAGGCGCCGGCCGGCGAACGCGGCGGGGCTCCGCCCGAACGCGGTGGCGAGCGGCAGCAGCTTCAGCGTGACGATCACGCGCACCCGGCCGTGGGCATGGCCGCGCGGGACGTGGACGACGCCGGCGCGGAGTCGCGGGAGCGCGTGACGGTCGATCGGGACGAGCTGCGCCGCGGCCGGAGCGGCGGCGACGAGCGCCGCTGCGAGCGTCGAGAGAGCGATGCGGCGGCGCAAGAGCAACAGTCTAGACTCGCGCCGTGCCGGGAGCCTTCGAAGGAAAGCGCGGCCTCGTGCTCGGCGTCGCGAACCGCCGCTCGATCGCCTGGGCGATCGCGAAGCGCCTCGCCGACGAGGGCGCGACGCTCGCCTTCACCTTCCAGGGGGAGCGGATCGAGGGCGGCGTGCGGCAGCTCGCGGAGAGCGTGTCGAGCCCGCTCGTGACCGCCTGCGACGTGCGCTCCGACGAGGAAGTGGAGCGCGTGGTCGCCGAGGCGGCCGAGGTCTTCGGCGGGCAGCTCGACGTTCTCGTCCACTCGGTGGCGTTCGCCGCCGCGGAGGATCTCGAGGGCCGCTTCACCGACACGCCGCGCGACCGCTTCTGGCTCGCGCTCGACGTGAGCGCGTATTCGCTCGTGGCCGTCGCACGCGCCGTCGAGCCGCTCATGGAGGCCGCGGGCGGCGGTTCGATCCTCACGATGACCTACCTCGGAGGGGAACGCGCGGTGCCGCACTACAACGTGATGGGCGTGGCGAAGGCGGCGCTCGACGCCTCGGTGCGCTACCTCGCGTGGGATCTGGGCGAGAAGCAGATCCGCGTGAACGCGGTCTCCGCGGGCCCGGTGCGGACGCTGGCGGCGCGCTCGATCGCGGGCTTTGCGACGACGCTGTACGTCGACTCGGGCTACCACGCGATGGGCATGTGAGCCGCTGAAGGCCCGCGCGCTCGCGATCCTCGCGCTCGGCGCGTTCGTCGTCGCCGCGGACGGGACCCTCGTCGTCGGGCTGCTGCGCCAGATCGCGCGCTCGCTCGAGGTATCGCCCGCCACGGCCGGCCAGGCGCTGACGGTCTTCGGCGTCGTGTACGCGGTCGGCGCGCCGTTGATCGTGCGGGCGGCGCGGGCGGTGCGACCGGAACGGCTCGCCGCCGCGGCGCTCGCGCTCTTCGCCGTCGCGAACGCGGCGACCGCGGCCGCGCCCTCGTACGCGGCGCTCCTCGGCGCGCGGATCCTCGCGGCCGCGTGCGCCGGCGTCTTCATGCCGACCGCTGCGCTCGTCGCCGCTCGGGCGGTGGGCGAGGAGCGCCGCGGCCGGGCGCTTGCGGTCGTCGTCGGCGGCTCCTCGGCGGCGATCGCGCTCGGCGTCCCGCTCGGCACCTTCGTCGGCGGCGCGATCGGCTGGCGTGCCGTCTTCTACGCCGTCGCGATCGCCTCCGCTGTGATCGCCGCGGCGGCGATCTCGCTTCCGCGGACGGAGGCGCCTCCGACGGTGCCTGCGCGCGCCGGAGTCCTGATGACGCTCGTGACGACCCTCGTCTGGGCGACCGGGAGCTTCACGTTCTTCACCTACGTCGCCGTCGTCCTCGCGCGCAGGGCCTCCGTCGGCACGGCCGGGCTTGCCGCCTTCCTGCTCCTCTTCGGCCTGGTCGGGATCGCCGGCGCCGCGGCGGCCGGTCGTCTCACCGACACGAGAGGGTCGCGCGCGGCGCTCGTCGGCGGCCTCGTCCTCGTCGCCGCCGCCCTGGCGGGCCTGGCCGCCGCAGCCGGTCGTACGGAGACTGCCGCGCTCGTCGCGCTCTACGCCCTGGGCACGTGGGCGATCACGCCGCCGCAGCAGCACCGGTTGCTCGGGGCGGGCGGCGACACCGGCTTCCTCCTCTCGCTGAACGCATCGGCGTTGTACGGCGGCGTCGCGCTCGGAAGCGGACTCGGCGGCGCGATCCTCGCCGCGACTGGGAGCGTCGCCGCGCTCTGCGGCGTCGCCGCTGGGCTCGAGCTCCTCGCCGTCGTTTCGGTCTGGACCGAACGGATGACGCGCTAGCCTCGGGTCGTGGACGGAGACGCGGACCTCGCGGCGGTCGGAACGCTCCTCGCCGAGCCGGCTCGGGCGCGCATGCTCGCGGCGCTCGGCGACGGCCGCGCGCTGCCGGCGAGCGCCCTCGCCGCCGAGGCCGGCGTGGTGCCCTCGACGGCGAGCGGGCACCTCGCGCGGCTCGTCGACGGCGGGCTCATCGCCGCCGAGAGCCGCGGTCGGCGCCGCTACTTCAGGCTGCGAGGGCCGGAGGTCGCGGAGGCGCTCGAGGCGCTCGCCCGCATCGCGCCGCCCGAGCCCGTGCGCTCGCTGCGTCAGGCGACCCGCGTCGAGGCGCTTCGGTCCGCGCGCACCTGCTACGACCACCTCGCCGGCTGGCTTGGGACGGCGCTGATGGACGCCCTGCTCGAGCGGGGCGTCGTGGCCGACGAGCACGTCACCGATCGCGGCGTCGAGACGCTCGCGAACCTCGGCGTCGATCTCGACTCGATCCCTGGCCGCCGCCCGCTCTTCCGCTCGTGCCTCGACTGGAGCGAGCGCCGTCCCCACGCGGCCGGGAAGCTCGGCGCCGCGCTCGCCGCGCGCTCGTTCGAGCTCGGCTGGGTGGAGCGGCTGGACTGCACCCGCGCGGTGCGTGTGACGCCGGCCGGTGAAACGGGCTTCGCCGACGCGTTCGGCCTCACTCCTCCTGGCCGCGCCGCAGCGTAAGGATCACGACCTCACCGGTCTGCCGCAGGTCGACGACCTGAAGCGGGAACCTGTCGGCGCCTTCGGTGAACAGGCGCTTCCCGGTGCCGAGCACAACGGGGAAGACCATGAGCCGGTACTCGTCGATGAGGTCGTGCCGGACCTCCGCCGCGAGGTCGCC
>VAYE01000220.1 GCA_005883235.1 Actinomycetota bacterium | reverse complement strand
GCTACTTCCACGAGACGCTGGCCCGCGAGATCGCCCGCGCCCAGCGCTACGACCGCAATCTCGCGTTGATCGTCTTCGACCTCGACGACTTCAAGGAGGTCAACGACCGGATCGGCCACCTCGCCGGAGACTCCGTGCTCGCCGACGCCGCCGAGCGCGTGCGCGACGTCGTCCGGTCGGCGGACATCGCATGCCGCGTCGGCGGCGACGAGTTCGCGGTCATCCTCCCGGAGTCGAGCCTGTCCGACGCCGACCAGCTCTACCGCCGGATCCAGGCGGCGGTCTCGGCCCGCCCAATCGCGCAGGTCGGCAAGCTCCACCTGTCGGCGGGAGTCGCCGAGCTGAGGTCTGACGACGACGGGGTCGCGTTCTTCCAGCGGGCCGACGAGGCCCTCTACCGCGCGAAGGACGCCGGCAAGGGCCAGGTCGTCGCGGCCGGCTAGCCCGTCGGCGAGAGGAAGGGCAGGAAGGTCGAGAGGTCGACCGCGGCGGGGGTCGGAAGGTCGTCCCGGTAGCAGATCGTCCGGCGGAGCGCCGACGTCTGCTCGTTCGCCGTCCAGCGCTCGAACGCTGCGCCGCGAGCGAAGGAGCGTAGTGCGGCGACGATCCCGGCCCGCGCACGCGAGAGCGGGAGCGCGCCGAGCGGCATCGTCCGCCCGAGCGGCCGGACGACGTAGCTGCCGTCGAAGGCGCGCACTGTGCTCTCCCGCCCGGTCGGGACGCGGAAGAGCGGCGGCGGAGCGAGCGACGAGAGCGCCAGCCCGCCCCTCCTCCCACCCAGCCACCAGGGCGCCGGCTTGACGACGACGGCCCGGGTGAGGAGGTCGGGGTACGCGGAGTAGAACGCGGCCACGGCGGCGTCCGACGGCGTCCCTCCGGCGAGGGTCGCCTCGATCCGGACAGGACGTCGCCGGGGCTCACCGACAGCTGCTCGCTCTCGACGGCCCGGGCGAAGAGCGCGGTCGAGGCGAGCTGGCGGTCACCGGTCAGCGTCTGGAGCCGCGAGATCGCGGCGGACGAGATCTGCCGCCGGTCGACGGTGCAGTAGATCCCGCTCGGAAGCCGGATCTGACCTTCCGTGGTCGACGCGACGAAGCCCGGGCCTGCCATGGCCGGCCCGTTGCAGAGGCGATGGTCGCGCGTCCAGAGGTAGACGCACGCGGCGGCCGGCTTGTCCGGGTCGAGCCCGCGCTGGCCCCAGTTGGCCCAGCCCCACGACCAGATCGTCGAGACCGGCCACTCCGACGCGACCTGCTTCGCGGACAGCGCCTGCCACTTCACGGTCCGGAACCACGCTTGCGCCGGCTTCAGGCCCTCGCGACCGCCCTGATGCAGCTCGGTGTGGAAGCCGAGCATGATCCCGAGCCTCGAGATCGGGATCCCGATCCGCGTGTAGCTCAGGATCGCGCGCCGGAACGCCACCCGCAGGACGCGGTTCCCGACGATCGGACCCAGCTGGTAGATGCTCGGCGCCGGGAAGTACACCTCCTGCACGAGGTCGGCGACCTGGGCCACCTGCCGCCACCAGTCGCCCGCCTCGCCGGCGGTGTACGGCCGGCTCGAGACCAGCAGGTAGGGATGCGCACCGCGGGCCGCGAGCGTCTGCAGGTAGAGGAGCACGTTCGCCCGGTACTGCGTGTTCGAGACCGACCAGGGCGTCGGCAGGCTCGCGCCGAAGAGCTCGTTCTCGGTGATGAACGGCGTCGAGCACGCCGAGGACGCGGCGGCGGCGTCGAAGAGCCGGTTCGCCTTCGCCATCGCCGTCGCCGAGTCGACGGGGGAACTCGGCTGGCCGATCCGCTTGTTCAGGTACATGTCCCAGAAGACGGTCTGGGCGCCCGCGGATCGAAGCTTCGCCGGATAGACGAGATTCGAGGCGGCGGCAACGACGCCCGGCTTCGCGAACTCCTGCCAGAAGGGAACCGAGCCGTCGGCGAAGTCGATCCAGACCGGCTTCTTGGCCGGCAGCGGCGCGCATTCGCCGTCCGCGCGCGCCCGGCCGGGAAGGGCGGCGACGGCGGCAAGTGCGACCAGGAGGAGGAGAAAGCGGCGCACGACCCGGTTTACGTGTAGCAAAAAGGGCGGAGGACCGTGGGTCCTCCGCCCTTTCAAGCGTTACTCGTCCAGCGGAGAGTCGACCTCAGGGACCTCTTCGGCCTCGCCCGCCTCGTGCGGCTTCGCCTCGTCGTTCAGGTCGGGCTGGCCGCCGAAGTCGAGGCCTTCGAGGTCGAGGCCGTCGGCGCCGTCGGAGTCGATCTCCTCCAGCGCCGCGAGCAACTGCTCCTCGGTCGCCGGCCGCGCGTAGGCCGCGACGGCTCCGTCCACTGGGCCGATCTCGATCGTCCGGTACCGCTTCAGGCCCGTCGCCGCCGGGATCAGCTTCCCGATGATGACGTTCTCCTTCAGTCCGAGCAGCCGGTCGACCTTGCCTTCGATCGAGGCGTCCGTCAGCACCTTCGTCGTCTCCTGGAAGGAAGCGGCGGAGAGGAACGACTCGGTGGCGAGCGACGCCTTCGTGATGCCGAGGATGAGCGGCTCGAAGGTCGCCTGTTCCTTCTTCTTCTTCTCCTTGGCGACCCGTGCGTTCTCGCGCTCGAGCACGACCTTGTCGACGAGCTGGCCCGGCAGCAGGTCGGTGTCGCCGGGGTTCTCGACCCGCACCTTCTTGAGCATCTGCCGGACGATCAGCTCGATGTGCTTGTCGTGGATGTCGACGCCCTGCGAGCGGTACACCTTCTGGACCTCGCCGACGAGGTACAGCTCGGTCGAGGTCGCGCCCTTCAGTCGCAGCAGGTCGGCGGGAGCACGCGAGCCCTCGTGGAGCGCGTCGCCGGGCTCCACCATGTCGCCCTCGCGAACGAGGAGGCGCGTGCGCCGCGGAAGCAGGTACGCGACCGGCTCGATGGGCTCGCCGTTCTCGTCGAGCGCCTCGGGATCGACGGTCACCTTCGGGCCACGCTCGGTCTCCTCGACGTGCACCTTGCCGCCGAGCTCGGCGAGCTTCGCCGCGCCCTTCGGGTTTCGAGCCTCGAAGATCTCGACGACTCGCGGGAGGCCGTGCGTGATGTCGGCGCCGGCGATGCCGCCCGTGTGGAAGGTCCGCATCGTCAGCTGCGTGCCGGGCTCGCCGATCGACTGCGCGGCGATGATCCCGACCGCGTCGCCGATCTCGCAGGTGTTGCCGGTCGCGAGGAAGGTGCCGTAGCAGGCCTGGCACACGCCGAACTCGCTGCGGCACTTGAGCACGCTCCGGACGGCGATCGTCGTCTCCTCGGCGGCGTCGCCGAGCTTCTCCACGACCTCGAGCAGCAACGGGCTCGAGAGCAGCGTGCCCTTGGAGGCCAGCTTCTCGCGCCGCGCGCCCTTCTTCTTCGCGGGCGCGAGGACGTTCTCGGACAGCACGCGGCCCGCAAGGCTCTTGTTGAGGCCGTCGGGGCCCATGAGACTCGAGCACCGACAGGCCCTCCATGAAGTTGGCCTTGATCGGGCGCTCGATGATCTCGCCCTTCGGGTTGGCCATCAGGCCGCGCATCCCCGAGAGCTGGCGGATCTGCGTGAACGACCCGCGCGCGCCGGAGTTGGCCATCATGTAGATCGGGTTCAGCTCGTGGAGCGACCGCTCGGTGGCGTCCGCGACCGCCTCCGTCGCCTCCGTCCAGAGGTTGACGATGATCTCGTGCCGCTCTTCCTCGGTGATCAGACCGCGCGTGTATTGCTGCTCGACCTTGCCGACGCGCTCCTCGAAGTCCGCGAGGATCGGCTCCTTGTCCGGCGGGATGACGATGTCGTTCTTCGAGATCGTGATACCGCCCTGGGTCGCATAGGCGAACCCGAGCGACTTGATCGTGTCGAGGACCGACGCGATCGCGTGGGCGCCGTAGCGGTCGACGAGCTCGGAGATGAACTCGCCCATCTCCTTCTTCGAGAGCGTGCGGTTGATGAAGTCGTGCCGGCTCGCGTCCCCGTCGCCGGCCGCCTCGACGAGCGCCCGCTCGACCTCGGAGTTGAAGATGACGCGGCCCGGGGTCGTGAGCACGAGCTCGTCGTTCCAGCGGTACTCGATCGGCGCCTGGAGCCCGACCTGCTTCGCCTCGACGGCGAACTCGACGTCCTCCTCGGAGGCGAACCGCTTCGGACGCGGGTCGAGCTTCTCGGCGGTCGCCTGCGACAGGTCGTGCTCGCAGTAGGTGAGGAAGTAGCCGCCGAGGACCATGTCCTGCGTCGGCGTCGCGAGCGCGCGCCCGTTCGCGGGCGAGAGGATGTTGTTCGAGGAGAGCATCAGGATCCGCGCCTCGGCCTGCGCCTCCGCCGACAGCGGCAGGTGGACGGCCATCTGGTCGCCGTCGAAGTCCGCGTTGAAGGCGTGACAGACGAGCGGGTGGACCTGGATCGCCTTGCCCTCGACGAGCACCGGCTCGAAGGCCTGGATGCCGAGGCGATGGAGCGTCGGCGCCCGGTTCAGCAGCACCGGGTGCTCGGCGATGACCTCCTCGAGCACGTCCCAGACCTCCGGGACCATCGAGTCGACGTACTTCTTCGCCGCCTTGATGTTCTGGACCGACTTCCGCTCGACGAGCCGGCTCATGATGAACGGCTTGAAGAGCTCGAGCGCCATCAGCTTCGGCAGTCCGCACTGGTGGAGCTTCAGGTTCGGGCCGGCGACGATCACCGACCGGCCTGAGTAGTCGACGCGCTTCCCGAGCAGGTTCTGGCGGAAGCGGCCCTGCTTGCCCTTGAGCATGTCGGAGAGCGACTTCAGCGGCCGGTTGCCCGGGCCGGTGACGGCGCGCCCGCGGCGGCCGTTGTCGAACAGCGCGTCGACGGCCTCCTGGAGCATCCGCTTCTCGTTGTTGACGATGATCTCCGGGGCGCCCAGGTCGAGCAGGCGCTTCAGCCGGTTGTTCCGGTTGATGACGCGCCGGTAGAGGTCGTTGAGGTCGCTCGTGGCGAACCGGCCGCCGTCCAGCTGCACCATCGGGCGGAGCTCCGGCGGGATGACCGGGATCGCCTCGAGGATCATCCACTCGGGCCGGTTCTCCGACGTGACGAAGGCGGACACGACCTTCAGGCGCTTGATCGCGCGCTGCTGCTTCTGGCCCTTGGACGTCTTGATCGTCTCGCGCAGGAAGTTCGCCTCGGCGCCGAGGTCGAGGTCGCGCAGCAAGTCGCGGATCGACTCCGCGCCCATGCCGCCCCGGAAGTAGACGCCGAAGCCGTACGGCGAGCCGAAGCGGTCCTTGAGCTCGCGGAAAAGCTGCTCGTCGTTGACGATCAGCTTCGGCTCGAGGTCCTTGAAGAGCTGCCAGGTCTGCTCGAGCCGGCGCACCGAGTCGACGGCGGCCTCGCGGGCGTCCTCGCGCCGCGACTCCATGTCGAGGTACATCTCGCGGACCTTCAGCGACCACTGCACGATCGCGTCCAGGTCTTCCTTCTGGATCTTCCCGTCGGTGCGCAGGCAGAGGTCGTTCGCGAGCTCCCGCAGCGCGGCTCCGTCTGCGTCCGGCTCCGCCTGCTCCAGCACCTCGCGCAGGAGGCCGTTTCCGAGCTCGCGCGACTTGGCGAGCTGCTTCGGATCGACCTTCTCGGCGATCGCCGCGTCGTCCCCCGTGACCTCCTCGCCCGCGAGCAGCGCGTCGGTGATGCGGTTGAGCCGCTTCGTGGCCGCGCCCTTCTTCGAGCCCGAGGCCTTCTCGACGTCTGCCCGGAGCGGCGCGAGCGCCTCGCGCATCTCGGCGGCCGAAGCCGCGACGAGCTCGAGCTCACGCGGCGAGAGCCGGCGGTCGTCGCGGATCGCGTTGTTGCGGACGAGCTCGCGGATCTTCTTCGAATCCTCGGTGGTGATCTTCTTGGCGAGGTCGGCGAACATCCCGCCGACGAGCGCGCGCGCCTCCTCGAGGGTCGGCAGACCCTGCTCCTCGGCCCAGTTCGCGAGCCCGCGGGCCCAGAAGTCGTCGTCCTCGTCGAAGTCCTTCTCCTTGCCCTTGGCGAAGTAGTCGCGCCGGCGCTGGAGCCGCTGCTCGAGCGCGGCGAGCGCCTCGTCGCGATCCACGTAGATGCGCTCGGACTCCGCCTTGACCTTGTCCTCGAGGTCGGCCAGGTCGGCCTGGCGCTTCTCGTTGTCGACCGCCGTGACGATCGACGCCGCGAAGTACAGGACCTTCTCGAGCTCGCGCGGAGCGATGTCGAGCAGGTAGCCGATGCGGCTCGGGACGCCCTTGAAGAACCAGATGTGCGAGACCGGCGCGGCGAGGTCGATGTGCCCCATGCGCTCGCGGCGCACCTCCGTCGCGGTCCGGCTTGAGCGTACGGTAGGTGATCGTCGCGGGCTTGGTTACCTCCCCCGACGACCAGTCGCGGATCTGCTTGGACGACGCGAGCCCGATGCGGATCGCGTCGAAGTCATTGATGTCGATCAAGCGCCTCTTCCCTTCGTATCTGTCCTAGACGGAATTCCAGCCCGCGCAGACTCCGCGGCCTGCGGCCGCTCCGCTGCACGCTCCGCGCTCGCGAGCGCGTCGTCGCTCTTCGTCATTCCTCGATCTCTACGTCCGCCAGGTCGGCGTCGGCGACGGGGCCGACCTCGGCCTCCACCTCTTCCGCGGCCGCGGCCTGAGGCGTCACGTCCACGTCGTCGAGGTCGCCGAGCGCCTCGTCGGCCGGGAGCGCGAGCTCGCCGTCCTGGTCGACGCGCTCCTGTCCCTCCTCGACCTCCTCGGCCGTCGGCTGCCGTGCGGCCGCGCGGAGCGACCCCGGCGAGAGGTCGATCCCGAGCTCCTCCGCAGCGCGGAGCAGCTCGTCGTCCTCCTCACGCACCTCGACGGTCTGGCCCTCGTCGGAGAGCACGTTCACGTCGAGCGCGAGCGACTGCATCTCCTTGAGGAGCACCTTGAAGGACTCGGGGATCGACGGCTCGGCGATGTTCTCGCCCTTGACGATCGCCTCGTAGGCCTTCACGCGCCCGACCGTGTCGTCGGACTTGATCGTGAGCATCTCCTGCAGCGTGTAGGCCGCGCCGTACGCCTCGAGCGCCCAGACCTCCATCTCGCCGAACCGCTGGCCGCCGAACTGGGCCTTGCCGCCGAGAGGCTGCTGGGTGACGAGCGAGTACGGCCCCGTCGAGCGAGCGTGGATCTTGTCGTCGACGAGGTGGAGCAGCTTCAGGATGTACATGTACCCGACGGTCACCTTCTGGTCGTACGACTCGCCCGTCTTGCCGTTGAAGAGCCGCACCTTGCCGGAGGTCTTCCGCCCGGCCGGCCGCTTCTTGTCGATCTTGAACTTGATCGGCGAGTCCTTGTTCTCCTCGGCCCAGCGCGTGAGCGCCTCGTCGACCTCGGCCTCGGTCGCGCCGTCGAACACCGGCGTGGCCACCGGAGTCGGGTTCGGCAGGTTCAGCAGCTGGTTGGGGCCCGGGCCCTCGCCGTTGCCGTCGGCGAACACGCCGTGCGCGGCCGCCCAGCCGAGGTGCGTCTCGAGGATCTGGCCGATGTTCATCCGGCTCGGCACGCCGAGCGGGTTGAGCACGACGTCCGCGGGACGGCCGTCCTCGAGGAACGGCATGTCCTCTTCCGGGACGATCTTCGCGATCACGCCCTTGTTGCCGTGGCGGCCGGCGAGCTTGTCGCCCTCGGCGATCTTGCGCTTCTTCGCCACGTAGACGCGCACGAGCTCGTTGACGCCCGGTGAGAGGTCGTCGCCCGCGTCGCGCGAGAACGTCTTGACGTCGATCACCTTGCCGCCCTCGCCGTGCGGGACCTTCAGCGAGGTGTCGCGGACCTCGCGCGCCTTCTCCTTGAAGATCGCGCGGATCAGCTTCTCCTCGGCGGTCAGCTCGGTCTCGCCCTTCGGCGTCACCTTGCCGACGAGCAGGTCGCCCGAGCCGACTTCGGCGCCGATGCGGACGACTCCGCGCTCGTCGAGGTCCTTGAGCGACTCTTCCGAGCGGTTCGGGATGTCGCGTGTGATCTCCTCGTCGCCGAGCTTCGTCGAGCGGGCGTCGATCTCGTACTCGTGGATGTGGATCGAGGAGAGGACGTCCTCCTTGACCAACCGCTCCGAGATCACGATGGCGTCCTCGAAGTTGTAGCCCTCCCAGGGCATGAACGCGACGAGCAGGTTCTTCCCGAGCGCGAGCTCGCCGTCGCGCGTCGAGCTGCCGTCGGCGAGCACCTGCTCCGCCTTCACCTTCTCGCCGAGCTTCACGATCGGCTTCTGGTGGATCAGCGTGCCCTGGTTCGAGCGCATGAACTTCGTCAGGTGGTACTCGTCCTTGCCGTCCTTCGTCTCGACGACGATCTTCTCGGCGTCGACGTCGGCCACCGTGCCAGCGTGCTGCGACATGATCACGTCGCCCGTGTCGACGGCGGCGCGGTACTCGAGGCCGGTGCCGATCAGCGGCGGGTCGGTGATCATCAGCGGCACCGCCTGCCGTTGCATGTTCGCGCCCATCAGGGCGCGGTTCGCGTCGTTGTGCTCGAGGAACGGGATCAGCGCCGTCGCCACCGAGACGATCTGCGCCGGCGACACGTCCATGTAGTCCACGTGCTTCGCGTCGGCCATGACGGCCTCGCCGTCCTTCGAGCGGCAGAGCACCTGCCCGTGGACGAACTTGCCGGTCTTCGGGTCGAAGCGCTCCGAGGCCTGGGCGATCGTGTACTGGCGCTCTTCGGCCGCGTCGAGATAGATGATCTCCTCGGACACCTTGCCGCCCTCCACACGCCGGTACGGCGTCTGGATGAAGCCGAACTCGGACACGGTCGCGTAGGACGCGAGCGAGCCGATCAGGCCGATGTTCGGCCCTTCCGGCGTCTCGATCGGGCACATGCGGCCGTAGTGGGTCGGGTGGACGTCGCGGACCTCGATCGGCGCCCGCTCGCGGGTCAGCCCGCCGGCGCCGAGCGCCGAGAGGCGACGCCGGTGCGTCAGGCCGGCGAGCGAGTTCGTCTGGTCCATGAACTGCGACAGCTGCGAGGAGCCGAAGAACTCCTTCAGCGCCGCGACCACCGGCCGGATGTTGATGATCGTCTGCGGCGTGATCGCGTCGACGTCCTCGGTCGTCATCCGCTCGCGGACGACGCGCTCCATGCGGTAGAGGCCGACGCGGAACGCCTCCTGGATCAGCTCGCCGACCGTGCGCAAGCGGCGGTTGCCGAAGTCCTCGTACTCGTCGAGCTCGGCCCGGATCGGGTCGCGGGAGAGCACGATCGAGTCGGCCGCGAAGTCCTTGGACTCCGGGTCGACGCCGAGGTTCGTCGGCAGCGAGATCAGCCGCCTGACCAGCGCGAGGATGTCCTCGGTGGTCAGGACGCGCGTGTCGTCGGGAACGTTGACGTTGAGCCGCTGGTTGAGCTTGTAGCGGCCGACCTTGGTCAGGTCGTAGCGCTTGGGATCGAAGAACAGCGAGCGGAGCAGGTTGCGGGCGTTGTCGAGCGTCGGCGGCTCGCCCGGGCGCTGCTTCTTGAACACCTCGATCAGGGCCTCTTCCTCGCGGGTCGAGGGATCCTTCTCGAGCGTGTT
>VAYE01000234.1 GCA_005883235.1 Actinomycetota bacterium | reverse complement strand
CCTTCGTCGTCGGGGCGTTGATCGCCAGCGCCGCTCTTCCTCGTCGCTACTCCGCCGAGGCGTTCGTCATAGGCTCGGCAGCAGGAACAATCGCGGACGGGTTCATCAGCGTCTTCCGTGGCTGGAGACGGGGCTCGTCCGACGAGCTGAGCAGAGAGCCTTGGCCCACGGCGTTCGTGCGTCTCGTGGTCGGGTTCGTGCTGCTCGCTGCCATCGCGTTTCTTCTCTACGAGATCTCCTGAGGGAGCCATGACAATCCCGACCCTCCTTGGAGCGTGGATCCTCGAAAGGGGGCAGCGCAAGGCGTAAGCGTCGCGAGAGCACGCGTGACGGCTTCACGCGTCTCCGCAAAACCGACTCGGGCCGGAACCCGCGCCGCGTCAGCGTGTAGCGCCTCGGCGCTCGCCGCACCCTCGCGCGACTTCCTCGGCTGCCTGGACTCCAAGCTCCCGCACGGTGGACGTCCCGCCAATCCCTCCTAGCGAGCCGGCGCCTCGCGGCCGAAGCGGAAGCGCCGCTCGGTTCCCGCGCGTAGGCGCGCGATGTTCGCGCGGTGGAGCAGCACGACCGCGAGCGCCGCGAGCGCCCCGAAGACGATCACGGGCCACGGCTCGCCGAGAAGCGCCGAGAGGATGGGGAGCGAGCACGCGGCGAGGATCGACGCGAGCGACGCGTAGCGGAAGAGCAGGAACGTCGCGATCCAGATCGTCGCGCCGATCCCGCCCACGATCGGCGCGACGCCGAGGAACGCGCCGCCCGCCGTCGCGACCGTCTTCCCGCCCTTCTCGAAGCGCAGGAACAAAGGGCGCCAGTGCCCGAGCATCGCGGCGCCGCCGGCCAGCACGCCGGTGAGGTCGCCGACGAGCAGCGTCCCGACGAGCGCCGGGCCGAACCCCTTCGCCACGTCCAGGAGCACGACCGGGACGCCGTAGCGCCGGCCGAAGACCCGCCACACGTTGGAGGCGCCGATGTTCCCGCTCCCGACCGTCCGGATGTCGACCCCGCGCCACGCACGCACGATCCAGTAGCCGGTCGGGACCGACCCCGCGAGGTAGCCGACGAGTATGACGAGCGCGGTCACCACCGCGACGGGCGCCGCTACTTCCGGATCTGCGACCTCGACGTCCAGTCGTTGATCGTCGACCAGTCGAGGTTGTCGAAGAAGGCGTCGATGTACGAGGCGCGGTCGGTCTGGTAGTCGAGGAAGTAGGCGTGCTCGTAGACGTCGAGCGCGACGACCGGCGTCGCGTTCCAGATCGGATAGGTGTTCTGGGCGTCGCCGACGTAGTTGAAGAGCCGGCCCTCGTCCCAGTCGTAGGCCGTCCAGGCCCAGCCGCGCCCGGCCATCCCGCTCGCCTTGAGGTCGGCGCGCCACTCGGCCGCGGAGCCGAAGTCGCGCTTGATCAGGTCGCCGATCGGGCCGTCGGGATCGCCGCCGCCGCCGCCGAGGTTCTCGAAGTAGATCTCGTGGTTCTTGATCCCGCCGACGGCGAAGGAGAGCTCGACCTTGAGCCCGCGGATCTCGGAGTAGACCTGGTTCGCCGAGGCGAGGTCGGCGCCGTCGAGCTTCCCGAGGATCTCGTTCCGCTTGTTCACGTAGCCCTCGTAGAGCTTGTAGTGGGCCTCGATCGTGGCCCTCGAGATGCCGTCGAGCTCGTAGAGACTCGGCTTCAGCTCGCGCGCGGTGATCTCCTCGAACCTGTACGCCAGCGTCATCGCGCGGCGCAGCATAACGGTTAGCCTGCGTTGCAAACGCCAGACGGGAAGGAGCGCCGCCATGCCCTACACGGTTCCGGATCTGCCGTACGACTACGCCGCCCTGGAGCCCCACATCGACGAGGCGACGATGCGCGTCCACCACGACAAGCACCACGCCGCCTACGTCACCAACCTGAACGCGGCGATCGAGGGGACGCAGTTCGACGGCCGGCCGATCGAGCAGGTCCTCGCCGAGCTCGATCTCCTCCCCGAGGACAAGCAGACGGCGGTCAGGAACAACGGCGGCGGGCACGCGAACCACACGCTCTTCTGGGAGATCATGGGCCCGAACGGCGGCGGCGAGCCCTCAGGCGGGCTCGCGAAGGCGATCTCCGACACCTTCGGCGGCCTCGACGAGCTGAAGAGCGCCATGAACGACGCCGGCGTGAAGCGCTTCGGCTCCGGGTGGAGCTGGCTCGTCTGGGACGGGACCGGCCTCGCCGTCTACTCGACCGCCAACCAGGACAGCCCGATCCTCTCCTCGTACGACGATGTCCCGCTGCTGGGCATCGACGTGTGGGAGCACTCCTACTACTTGAAGTACCAGAACCGGCGCCCCGACTACCTCGAGGCGTGGTGGAACGTCGTGAACTGGCCCGCCGTGGAGTCGCGGTACGAAACAGCTAGCGGCGCCTGATTCTCTGCGTCCCGCTGTGTGAGTCGAGGTAGCCGAGCCCGGCCTGGTTCACGGTCATAGCGACCCGGTAGACCGTGAGCCCGTGGCGGCGCGGGATGCGGA
>VAYE01000233.1 GCA_005883235.1 Actinomycetota bacterium | reverse complement strand
ACGCCGACCTCCGCCGGCTCCTCCCAGGCAAGCTCGGCTCGCTCCTGCGCGACCGCGCGCGCGGCATCGACCCGCGCGGGCTCGAGCTCTCGACGGAGCGGGTCTCGTACAGCCACGAGGAGACGTTCGAGCAGGACATCGCCGACAGCGAGCGTCTGCACGGCGAGCTGCGCACGATGGCCGAGCGGCTCGCCGAGCTCCTGCGCCGCGACCGGATGAACGCCCGCACGGTGACGACAAAGCTCCGCTACGGCGACTTCTCCATTCGCAGCCGCTCGACGACGCTCGCGGCCGGGACGGACGACGCGGCGACGATCGGCGACCTCGCGTGCGCGCTCCTCGACCGCGCGCTCCGCGACCGGCCCGGGGCGCTGCGCCTGGTCGGGGTCGGCGTGTCCAGCCTCGAGCCGTTCCGCCAGCTCACCCTGGTCTGAGACGTGGACCCGCGCGAGCACCCTCTCGACGAGACCGACGTCGACCCGGATCCGCTGCGCCAGTTCGCCGCCTGGTTCGAGGAGGCCGGCGCGGCGGGAGTGCGCGCGCCGGAGGCGATGGCCGTCGCGACCGCGACGAGCGACGGGCGGCCGTCCGTCCGCATGGTGCTGCTGAAGGGCTTCGACGAGCAGGGCTTCGTCTTCTTCACCGGCTACGAGAGCCGCAAGGGCGGCGAGCTGGCGACGAACCCGCGCGCGGCGCTCCTCTTCTACTGGGACCCGCTCGGCCGGCAGGTGCGGATCGAGGGGCCGGTCGAGCGCGTGGCGGAGGCGGAGTCGGACGCGTACTTCCGCTCGCGCCCCCGTGGCGCGCAGATCAGCGCAAGCGTCTCGCCGCAGAGCCGTGTTGTCGAGAGTCGCGCGGGCCTCGAGGCGCTCGCCGCCGAGCTCGAGGTTCGAGGAGACGAGATCCCGCGGCCGCCGGCCTGGGGCGGCTTCCGCCTCGCGCCCCAGACGTACGAGTTCTGGCAGCACCGCGCGAACCGCCTCCACGATCGGCTTCGCTACCGCCGGGAGGACGGCGACTGGGTCCTCGAGCGGCTGGCTCCTTAAGGCGCCGACGATCAGGACGTGCGGGCTTCGCCCGCGCGTCCGTCTGCAATGACCGGTCGAACCGCTCGAGTTCATGCGAAACCGTTTTAGGGTGGCGGCCGGCCGAGCGCGGAGTGGCCGGCCGCCGGAGCGCAGGTCGGGTTAGGTGGCGCGCCCCCGACGTGCCACCTGCGGCAGCGACACGGGGGAGCGATTCCGTCCCTGGCCTTGACTTTTTGTATATCGGACGCCTGCCGCTCGTGCCGTCCCTCGATCGGGTGAAACCGCGACTCAGCGGAAGAGGTCGCGCTCGGCGGGCATCACGAGCTCTCGCGCGCCGCCCTCCCCCGCCACCTCGAGCCCGCGCACGATCGCGGCCGGCACGTCGCTCGTCTTGCCCATGACGAGCTCCGCCGCCCCGGCGATCTCGTCGGCGACGGCGATCGTCGTCGCGTGCAGCTCGTAGCCGGCCGCGTCGCGCACCCCGCGTAGGTCGAGGAGCGGTCGGAGGCCCGCGACCCCGATAGCGACGTCGGTCGTCCCCTGCCGCCACGGCCGGCCGAAAGAGTCGCTCACCAGGACGCCGACGTCGCGGCCGGTGCGCTCGAGCAAGCCGAGGCGTATGCGGGTCGCCGAGGCGTCGGGGTCGAGCGGCAGGAGGACGAGCGTTCCGCGCTCCGGCGCGTTCGACGCGTCGACCCCCGCGGAGGCGCAGACGAACCCGTGCCGGGTCTCGGCGATCACGAGCGGCGGGCGCGAGCGCACGATCCGCGCCGCTTCGCGGAGGATCACCTCGAGGCGCCGCGGGTCCTCGTCGCCCGCGAGCTCGCGCGCCGCCTCGGAGGGCTCGACGCTGTCCAGTCGCATCACCCGCCCTTCCGCCTTCGACACGACCTTCTGCGCCACGACCACGACGTCCGCGTCCTCGAACGCCGTCGCGCGGGCGAGGAGCGCGGCCAGGTCGTCGCCCTCGCGGACCTCCGGGATCCCCTCGACGGGGATCACCCGCAGCTCGGTCACCCGATGCCGGTGAGCCGGAGGCCGGCGACCGCGCGGTAGCGCCGGTTCACGTGGATGATCACGGCGGTCATGTCCTCGAGGGCGCGCGCGTTCGCGAGCGGGCCGGCGTCGAGAGCGCGGCCGGCCACGAGGTGGTCGGCCACGAGCGCCGCGACGTCCTCCGCAACCGAGCCCGAGGAGCGCGCCGGCACGACCCCGGCGTCGGTGAAGCGGAGGTCGCTCGCGACGCACAGGACCGGCGTCTCGCCGATCGCGTCCGCGAGCTCGCGCGCCGAGTCGATCGCCGCGGAGGACTGGACCGCGAGGACGACGAGGTCGGCGTCGCGCACGACCGACTCGTTCGTCCCGCCGGACACACCGAGCACCGCGGCCCGCTCCTGGGCGCGGCTCTCGTCGCGGGAGCCGATCGCGATGTCGTGGCCGAGGTCCCGCAGCCGGGCGGCGAGCGCGCGGCCGAACGTCCCGGTGCCGCCGGCGATCGCGACCTTCACGCGAAGGCCCCCGCCGCCTCGAGCACCGACTCCATCAACCGGCGGCGCGCGTCCTCGTCGCGCATGAGCGTCCTCGTCACCACCGGACGCACCCCGAGCTCGGCAACTGCGTCGGCGCCGTCCTCGTCGGCCTCGTCGAACACGAGCGTGTCGACCAGACCGCGGTAGCATCCGGCGACGTGCGCCGGGCTCGTGCCTCCCGCGAGACGGGCGAGCATCCCGTCGGCCGGGCCCTTCACCGCGCGGCCGCCGATCAGCGGGCTGACGGCGAGTGCCGGCACGCGCCGCCGCGCGAGCGCGGCGCGGATCTCGGCGACGGCGAGGATCGGCCCGATGCTGACGAACGGGTTGCTCGGCGCGACGAGCAGCAGCTCCGCGGCGGCGATCGCCTCCAGCACGCCCGGCGCCGGTCGCGCTGCCTGGGCGCCCTCGAAGCGGACGGCGTCGACCTCGTCGCGGTGGCCGCGCGCGACGAACCACTCCTCGAGCGAGAAGGTGCCCGCCTCGGTGTCGATCCAGGTTCGGAGGACGTCGTCGGTCGCGGGCAGGATCGCCGACTCGACGCCGAGCGCGCGCGCGAGCTCCGCCGTCACATCCGAGAGCGCGCGGCCCGCCCGCAGCGCCTCCGTGCGGACGAGGTGGAGACCGATGTCGCGGTCGCCGAGCCGGAACCAGGTCTCCCCGCCGAGCGCACTGACGGTGTCGAGCGCGTTCCAGGTCTCGTCCGCTCGGCCCCAGCCGCGCTCCTCGTCGTTCAGGCCCGCGAGCGCGTAGAGGATGCTGTCGAGATCGGGCGAGACGTGCATGCCCAGCACCTCGAGGTCGTCGCCGACGTTTCCGACCACGATGACGTCGGCGGGCGGGACGCTCTCGACGACGGCGCGCGCGAACCGCCCGCCGCCGACGCCTCCCGCGAGGACGACCGTCCTCACGCGACGCGCGCCAGGCCGGCCATCGCGAGCGCCATCTGCGTCCGCGGGCCGGTTCGGAGCTCGTAGCGGCGCAGGTCCTCGAGCGTGTCCACGTCGTGGGCGAGGTTGGGATGCTCGACCGTGACCGCCTGACCCGCGAGCGCGAGGAAGCGCTCCGCGCTCCCCGGCCCGTAGAGCGGCTGGAAGAGACCCGCGTCGGCGAGCGCGAGCGCGTTGGTCGTGCCGTCGGCGGCGGGCGCGACGGCGATCCCGGCGGGCGGCACGGCGTCGAGAAGCGCGCGCAGGTCGTCCGGCTGGAGGCACGGCAGGTCGGCGTTCACGACCAACACCGGCCCGACAGGCTCGAGCCGGCGCAGCGCGGCCTCGATCGCCGCCCCCTGTCCCATCGGAACCCCGGCGCGGACGTCGACCTCGAGCTCCGCCGCCACGCGCCAGGCCGCCTCGTCGTTCGTAACGACGGTCGTGTCGGCGACCGCGGCGGCGGCGGCGAGGACGTCCGCGAGCATCGCCAGACCGAGCGCGACGCGCGCCTCCGGTGTGGCCGGCGCGAGGCGCCGCTTGCCCTCGGCGCCCCGGAAGGGAACCAGGATCGCGGCCATCGGGAGAGACTATCGCCGCCGTGAGCGCCGGTCCAAACCTCGACAACGCCGCGATCGCCGAGCGGCTGAACGCCTTCGCGACGCTGCTCGACCTCGCCGGAGCCGGGTTCTACAGCGCCCGCGCGTACCGCCGCGCGGCCGAGCTGATCCGGACGACGAAGGCGCCGGTGGCCGAGCTCGTCCGCTCGGGACGGATACGCGAGCTGCGCGGCATCGGCGCCGGAATCGAGGCGCGCCTGCGGGAGCTCGTGGAGACCGGCGAGATCGCCGAGCTGCGTGAGCTCGAGCGCGAGATCGACCCGGAGCTCGTCGGGCTCGGCCGTTTCCTCGGCCTCTCGCCGAAGCGCGCGGTCGAGATCGGGCGGACACTGGGCATCCGCACAGCGGCCGAGTTCCGGGCCGCGGCGATCGAGGGGCGGCTGCGGGACGTGCCCGGGATCGGCGCGGCCACGGAGGCGAAG
>VAYE01000232.1 GCA_005883235.1 Actinomycetota bacterium | reverse complement strand
CTGGCGGAATATCGCTTGTGCCACACGGTGCGCGCTGCTCGCCCCGATGCGGCGTCCTCGGTCGCGACCGTACCCACAGGTACGAGCGCTCCCTGCGTCCTTGCCTCGGAACGAGCATCACGCACCCCGCGACGAACGACATTCCGCCAAACCCTCCTAGGCCAATCTCGCCGCCTCGACCAGCTTCGGCGGGGCCACCTCCGCATACGCATCCTCGGCGATACCGGCGAGCTCCTCCCAGTCGATCCCGCGATCGAGCCGTAGGCCGAGCCAGCCGCGATGGCCGACGTAGGGCGGCACGAAGAACCGCTCGGGGTCGGCCACGACGAGCATCCCTTGCATCTCGGCCGGCGCGGCGCACCAGATCGCGAAGCGCCCGTCGTCGTGGTGGTTCGTCAGCACCATTAGGAACGCCTTCTTGCGGCGGACGAAAAACGTCGGCGCGCCGTGGCTCGGCCGCTCGCTCGTCTCGGGCAGCGCCAGGCAGATGCGTCGAATCCGTCTCAGGGTTCGCTCGCGTTCGGCCGATGAGACCATGACGTGATGGTCGCACGCGGGAACGCCCTCGTCGTCGCTCTGCTGATCTCGGGAACCGTCGCCGGCGGCCCGCCTTCCCCGGCCGCGGCCACGCGGGCGTTCGGTCATTGGCTCCAAAAGCGTTACGTCGCCCCGAAGGGCTACTGGACCTGTCCTGCCGATCAGCGCTTCGACAATCGGGCTGACTGCACGGCCGAGGTCCGAGTCGGACAGAAGCACCATTTCGTCGAGGCGACGGGCAGGCTCTCCCGCGGCCGAGTGGTGTTCTCGAGGGTCCACGACGAGGCGTGGGTTCGGCGCTGGTCGAGGTACTCACACCGTCCCATCGCCGGTTTCGACACGCCGGGCAAAGCCTCGGTGAACAGCCCCGCCTTCGACTGGGCCTTCCTTGCGCAGGGCTTACAGCGACCAGCAGAAAGCCGTACGTCGTTCAGGGTGAACTCGCACGACGGCTACAGCGCCGGGCTCGGCAAGTTCTTCATCTTCCGCTGCGTCGTCCGCGGCGATCTCGTCACGTGTCGAAACGCCTTCGGCGACGCCATGCGCTATAAGCCGCGCGCCTGAGGCGACTACCCGAAGTCGATCACGCTGCGGATCCCGTCCTGGGCCTCCATCAGCTCGAATCCGCGGTTCACCTCGTCCAGCGTGAGCGTGTGCGAGACGAACGGATCGACGTCGATGTCGCCGGCGAGCCAGCGCTCGACGAGGCGCGGCACACCGTCCCGGCCCTTGACGCCGCCGAAGGACGAGCCCGCGACGCGCCGCCCGGTGATGAGGTAGCGCGGGACGACGTCGAGGGTCTCGCCCTTGCCGGCGACTCCGCATACGGTGGCGAGCCCCCAGCCCATCCGCGCCGCCTCGACGGCCTGGCGCATCACCGCGACGTTGCCGGTCGCCTCGAAGGTGTAGTCGGCGCCGAAGCCGTCGGTCAACTCGAGGATCCGCTCGACCGAATCCGGCCCGCCGACGATCGTCTCGGTCGCGCCCTGGCCACGGGCGAGCCCGAGCCGCTCCTCGGAGAGGTCGACGCAGACGATCCGCTCTGCGCCCTGGAGCCGGCAGCCCGCGACCGCCCCGAGGCCGACCATGCCCGCCCCGAAGACGACACAGGTGGAGCCCGGCCGCACCTGCGCGGTGTTCATCGCCGCGCCGAGGCCTGTCGAGAGGCCGCAGGCGAAGAGGCAGGCGCGGTCGAGCGGCGCCTCCGCCGAGATCTTCGCCAGCGCGATCTCGGGCATGACGGTGTACTCCGCGAAGGTAGACGTGCCCATGAAATGCCGGATCGGCTCGCCGTTCCGCGCGAACCGCGTCGTGCCGTCCGGGAGGAAGCCCTGGTTCTGCTGCTCGCGGATCGCGAGACAGAGGTTCGTCCGCTCGTCGCGGCAATGGGCACACTCTCGGCACTGCGGCGAGAAGAGCGTGACGACATGGTCTCCGGGTGCGACCGACGAGACGCCCTCGCCGACGCGCTCGACGACGCCTGCGCCCTCGTGGCCGAGGACGGCGGGGGCATAGCCGGACGGATCGGCGCCGGAGGCCGTGTAGAGGTCGGTGTGGCAGACGCCGCAGGCGACGAGCCGAACCAGCGCCTCGCCCGCCTTCGGCTCCGCGAGCTCCACGTCCTGAACTGCGAGCGGCGTGCCGAACTCCTCCAGGACGGCGGCGCGAATCCTCACTCCTGGATCGTAATTCGCTACGCTGCGCCCAAACCAGGACGTGTTCGGCGGCGCGCACCTGAGCGCCTTCCCTACTCGTTCGATCGCAAGGTAGGGGAGGTGTTATCTATGGCGACCGGAACCGTGAAGTGGTTCAACGACTCCAAGGGCTACGGCTTCATCCAGCCCGAGGACGGCGGCAAGGATCTGTTCGTCCACCACTCGCAGATCGCCGGCGACGGTTTCAAGACGTTGGCGGAGGGTGCGAAGGTCGAGTTCGAGACCCGCGAAGGGACGAAGGGCCCCGAGGCCACCAACGTCCAGCCCATCGCGTCCTAGGACGCTCTGTTCCAGGCACCCGCCCCGCCTCGCGTGGGGCGGGTGCTCGGCTTGAAGGAGGTGAACGTGGCAGGAAAAGAGGAGAAGATCGAGCTCGAGGGCGAGGTCGTCGAGGCCTTCCGAAACGGCATGTACAAGATCGCCCTCGACAACGGCCACGAGACCCTCGGCTACACCGCCGGCAAGATGCGCCGCTATCGGATTCGCATCAACCCCGGCGACCGCGTCAAGATCGAGGTCTCGCCCTACGACCTCGGACGCGGACGCATCGTCTACCGCGAGCGCTAGCCGCCAGGCGCCGTGGAGGCGTTCGACCGCCGTGAGCTGCTCGTCCGCGGCCTCGCCGCAGGCGCCGTCCTCGCGGCTCCCAGCCTCGTCGCTCCCCCGCGCCACCTGCGCGAGCTCCGACGCGGGCTCGTCGGC
>VAYE01000231.1 GCA_005883235.1 Actinomycetota bacterium | reverse complement strand
GAGGAAGCGGTACTCGTCGACGTCGTACGGGCCGTCGATCGACGGCTCCTCGACGCACGCGGCCTTCGAGTAGTACTTGTTGTCGAACGACCGGACGGTGCCGCGCTGCTCGAATCCGCGCGCGTGCCGGATCACGTGGTCGTACATCTCGGTGCGGCGCTGCTCGCCGTCGTAGACGACGTCGAGCCCGGCGCGCTCGAGCAGGGCGAGCCCGTAGCGCGAGGACCAGTCGTCGATCAGGCGCAGGTCCTCCTTGCCGAGCTCGCCCCGGCGGAGTGTTTCGACGAGCTCGTCGCGGTCGTCGAGCTCGAGCGTGCGGCCCCAGCGCTCGGCCTCGGCGACGTCGTCCTCCTCGATCGGCCGGCCGGCGAACGCCTTCACGCGCCACGGCGGCTTCGCCAGGCTTCCGATCTCACGGGTCTCGAACGTCACGTCGGTCATGCTGCGGACTCCTTCGGTCGAGCGGTGCGGGCTGCGCCGAGGCGCGCGAGCTTCTCGCGTGCGATCGACGCGGAGACGTACTGGAGGTCGCCGTTCGGCACGAGCGCGATCCGCTCGACGCCGCGGTCGTGCAGACGCGAGACGAACTCCGCGATCTCCTGCGGCTCCTCGAGCGCCGAGCCGCGCGCGTCGACGACCCCTGCGAGGAGGAGCTTGCCGAAGCCCTGCGGGACGTCGGTGGCGTGCGTCGCGTAGAAGTCGACGCCGATCCCCTCCACCGGCAGCTCGCCCAGTCCGTGCTCCAGGAGCTCACGCGCGTCGCCGAACGTGACTTGCAGTGCGAGCGGCGGCCCGCCGGCCAGCGCCTCGAGCGCGGTGCGAAGCTCGCCGAGCTCTCCCGCGCCCTCCCGCGCGAGGAACGGCTCGCTCAGGACGACCAGGTCGGCCTCGAGCGCGTCGAGCTGCGGCTTCAGCACCTCGGTCGCCACGACCTTCGCGGGCAGGCCCGTCCCGTGCGCGAGCGCGTACGGCGAGGGCAACGTGACGATCCGCGGTCCCGGAAGCGGCGCGACGTACCGCTCGTCGAGCGGCTCTCGAAGGCGCGGCTCGCCGGAGGTCGCGGTCGGAGCCCGGTAGAAGCTGTTCGTGTCGAGGAAGCGGGTGAGCGGCCCAGGCTCGAGCACCTCGGTCGCCTCGAGCAGCGGACGGAAGAGATCCTGCCAGCGCAGCATCCCGTCGGCGAGCAGGTCGAGGCCCGCCTCCTGCTGGACGCGGACGAGGTCGTCGAGGTCGCGGGCGAACTGCTCGTCGACCGCCTCCGCGGTCGTCCGGCCTCGGTCGAGGTCCCGCGTCGCCTGGACGAGCGCCTCCGAGCGCGGATGGATCCCGGGTGCAAATGCCTGCAAACGGCCTCCTTTTCCTGCCCAAAGAGTTCCGGCGGCGAGGCCCGGGCTCTTTAGGCGTTTGTTGACCCGGTCGCCAAGCTGCCTGTCAAAGCTCTCCGGGTATGCCGCAGGCTATCAACCCAGCGCGGACGAGTCCGCCTCGGCTAACGCCGAGGCATGACGACTCGCCCGCGTCAACCCTGCACACTCCCCGGACAAGGGTGTCGAGCGGGCGCCGGCAAAGCCGGCACCCGCGGCGCCCATCACGGCTGCGGCGGTGGCGGGACCAGCACGCCGACGACCCCGAGCAGCCGACACATGTGCCGACGTGTACTAGCCGCGACCCGAGACGGCCAGCTGATTCTCGGCGTGCCGGATGCGCTGCTCGAGCTGCCAGCGGTCGGCGTTCGACTCGCCCCGCTCCACCCGCTCGAGCTCGGCCTTCGCCTCCTCGAGCTGCGCCTTCGCGCGCGCGTCGTCGATCTCCGTCGCGAGGACGGCGTCGTCGACGAGCGCGATCGCCCGGTCGAGCTCGACCTTGAAGAAGCCCGGCCCGGTTGCATACTCCTGCACGTCCCCCTCGCTCACGTGCACGCGCGTCGAGCCGGCCTTCAGCGTCGCGACGAGCGGCGCGTGGCGCGCGAGCACGCCGATCTCGCCCGCGGCCCCGGGCACCACGATCATCTCCGCGTCCCCCTCGTACGCTGCACCCTCGGGCGTGACGAGGGACACGTCGAAGCGCCTTCGCGCCACTACGCGGCCTCGGCCTCGTCCGAGTCCTCTTCCTTGCGCTCGTCGCCGCCGAGCCGTTTCGCCTTCTCGACCGCCTGCTCGATCGCGCCGACCATGTAGAAGGCCTGCTCGGGGAGGTCGTCGTGATTGCCGTCGAGGATCTCCGTGAAGCCCTTGATCGTGTCCTCGAGCTTCACGTACTCGCCCGGCGTGCCCGTGAACTGCTCGGCGACGAAGTTCGGCTGCGAGAGGAAGCGCTGGATCTTCCGTGCCCGCGCGACCACGAGCCGGTCCTCGTCGGAGAGCTCGTCGATCCCGAGGATGGCGATGATGTCCTGGAGGTCCTTGTAGCGCTGCAGCACCTCCTGGACGCGCGTCGCCGTCCGGTAGTGGTCGTCCGAGACGATCCCGGGCTGCAGCGCGCGCGAGAAGGAGTCGAGCGGATCCATCGCCGGGTAGATCCCCTGCTCGACGATCGCGCGCGAGAGCACCGTCGTCGAGTCGAGGTGCGCGAACGTGTTCGCCGGCGCCGGATCGGTGAGGTCGTCGGCCGGGACGTAGATCGCCTGCACCGAGGTCACCGAGCCCTTGTTCGTCGAGGTGATCCGCTCTTGGAGCTGGCCCATCTCGGTCGAGAGCGTCGGCTGGTAGCCGACCGCGCTCGGCATGCGGCCGAGCAGCGCCGAGACCTCGGAGCCCGCCTGGACGAACCGGAAGATGTTGTCGATGAAGAGCAGGACGTCCTGGCCCTCGTCGCGGAAGTACTCGGCC
>VAYE01000273.1 GCA_005883235.1 Actinomycetota bacterium | reverse complement strand
GTGCGCGTCGGCACCGCCCAGGCATAGGTGCTCGCGACGCTGGACTTGAACTGCAACCACGGCGTCGACCACGACTCTCGGCCGTCGAGCGGGACGAGCGGATCCCGCCGGCACTCCGGCGGAAGGGAGTAGAAGTAGTCGAGGTAGGGGTTCACGATCCTCATCTCGGCTCGCTCTCAGAATGTACCGCCGTCCCTCGGAGGCGCTATACAACGCCCATGCGGCTCGTCATCGTCCTAGCGGCGCTCGTCGCCGCCTTGACGGTCGTCGGCATCGCCCCTGAGGCAGGGGCCGTCGTCCGCTGCGGCACCGTATCCGTCCAGGAATACGGCGTGGCGAAGCCGCTCGTCTACCGAGTCCGGATCGTCAAGGGCGGCATCTCCTGCCGGACCGCCCGCCGCGTGCTCGGCTACTTCATGCGGAAGAACGTGTCCCCGCAAGGCTGGTACTGCGCCCGCGGCCACGCGAGCCAGAACCAGGCGTGGGCGGCGGCGTGCGGCACGCGGGCAGGTGCGCTGATCCGGTCCTACGGTCCGGTTCGCCGCTAGCTCGTGCAGCCGGCTCTCCTCGCCTGGTTCGCCGAGCACGGGCGCGACCTTCCCTGGCGGAAGACGCGCGACCCGTACTCGATCCTCGTCTCGGAGGTGATGCTCCAGCAGACGCAGGTCGAGCGCGTCGTCCCTCGCTACCTGCGCTGGCTGGAGCGCTGGCCCACCGCCGAGGCGCTCGCCGAGGCGTCCACGGCGGACGTGATCCTGGAGTGGCAAGGACTCGGGTACAACCGGCGCGCCGTCAACCTCCAGCGCGCGGCGCGGGCGGTCGCGGCGAGCGGCTGGCCCGAGGGTCTTGCCGAGCTCCCCGGCGTGGGCCCGTACACGGCCGCAGCGGTCGGGAGCTTCGCGTTCGGCCGGGCGGTCCTCCCGGTCGACACGAACGTCCGCCGCATCCACGAGCGAACCGGCCACACCTTCGGGCCCACGGCGGCGCAAGCGCTGATGGATCTCGGGGCGACCGTCTGCCTCGCCCGCGTTCCGCGCTGCGGAGCTTGCCCCCTCGCCGCCGGCTGCCCCTCGCGCGGCCGCCGCTACGAGCCGCTCCGCCGCCAGCCGCCCTTCGAAGGCTCGTTTCGGCAGCTGCGCGCACAGACGCTGAGACTCGTCGGCGAAAGACCGCGAGCCCTGGCCGACCTCGACCAGGCGGTTGTGAAGGCGCTCGAGGCCGACGGCCTCGTCACGATCGAGGAGGCTGTGGCCTCGCTGCCTTCCTAGCGCGGCCGCAGGAGCGCGACCGCCTGCGCCGCCAGGCCCTCGCCGCGGCCGGTGAAACCGAGACCGTCCGTCGTCGTCGCGCGGACGGTCACGAGCCCGTCGCCGTCCAGGCTCGACGAGAGCGCCGCCTGCATCTCGGCTCGAAGCGGTGCGATTCGCGGCTCGTTCCCGATCAGGACGACGTCTGCGTTCGCGAGCTGCCAGCCTTCCGCGCGCACGCGCGCGTATGCCTCGCGCAGCAGCTTCAGCGAGGAGACGCCGAGCAGCTCCGGGTCGCCGGGGGGGAACATGGCGCCGATGTCGTCGAGCCCGGCGGCGCCGAGCAGAGCGTCGATCAGCGCGTGGGCGAGGACGTCTCCGTCCGAGTGGCCGGCGAGGCCCTGCGAGGAGGGGATCTCGACTCCGCCCAGGACGAGCGGGACGCCCTCGGCGAAGGCGTGGGCGTCGACCCCGAGGCCGACCCGGTAGTCAGCCATGCAGGAGCGCCTCCGGGAGCTCGTCGAGCGACTGGATCCGCACGTGTGCGGCTGCGGCGCCGTCCTGGAGGTAGGCCCAGGGGCCTCGGCGGAGATGGACGGCGAGCAGGCCTGCCGCGCGCGCGGGCGCCACGTCGTTGTCGACGCGATCGCCGACGTACGCGACCTCCGGCGCCTCGACCCCGGCCTCCGCGACGAGCCGCGCGAAGAACTCCGGCGCCGGCTTCTCGACGCCCCAGCTCGCCGACGAGGCGACCAGGTCGACAGGGAGCCGCCGCTCGCGCGCCCACTCCTCGAGGCGCGCGCTCTGGTTGCCGGCCACGCCGACGAAGTAGCCCCCGTCACGCAGTCGCTCGAGACAGGGGATCGCGTCTGGATAGAAGTCGTCGGCCGAGTAGACGGCGTCCTCGGCCGGCTCGCCGCCGAGCAGATCGAAGACCCGCTGGTGGTGCTCGCCCCGCGCGATCGTCGCCCCGAGCGCGGCCCAGACGACGTGCGGCGTGACACCGAGCCTACCTTGATCCGCCCGCCGGCCCGCTCGACGAGCGCAGCGCAGTCGCTCGCGCCGGCGACGTCGCCGGCCGAGGCTTGCCGCAGCACGGAGGCCACGAAGGCCTGCGGCGTCTGCACCGCGACGAGATCGTCACGCGAGACCGTCTCGACGACCGCGTCTCCGCGGACGCGCTTCACCGTGTCCGCCACAGGCAAGCCCGGAACCGCCCCGTCCCAGCCGTCTCCAAGAGGCTCCAGCACCCGCCCCAGGACCTCGTCCGTGAGGAGCGGGCGGGCGGCGTCGTGGACGATCGTGACGGCCGCGTCCTCGGGAACCTCGGCGAGCGCGAGCGTGACCGACTCGGCCCGGGTCGGGCCGCCGGTGACGCAGGCCGAGACCTTGCCGCAACCGAGCTCCTCCGCGAGGAGCACCGCCGGCTCTTCCCAGCCCTCGGGCGCGGCGACCACGATCGCCTCGACCCAGTCCGAGCGGTCAAGCCGCTCGAGGCTCTCCGCCAGGAGCGGCCGCCCGCGGAGCGCCGCGAAGGCCTTCGGCCGGTCCACGCCGAGCCGGTCGCCGCGTCCCCCGGCCGCGACGATCGCCCATACGCTCAAGCGGCGCCCGTCGCTTAGGCCGTGGCGCCGGCTTTTGCCTTGGTCTTCTTGCCGTTGGAGCCGACGTCCGCGAGCACGTCGTCGAGCCAGGCGCCGGCCTCGTCCTCGTCCATCGCCTTGGCGTACATGAGCTCGCTCGCGAGGATCTTCTTGGCCTTCACGAACATCTGCTTCTCGCCCGTCGACAGACCCTTCTCGTGGTCGCGGAGCGAGAGGTTTCGAACCACCTCGGCCAGCTCGAGGATGTCGCCCGTCTTCATCTTGTCGCGGTTGTGCTTGAACCGCCGGTTCCAGTTCTTCGGCATCTGGGTGCCGCCGCCGGTGAGCGCCTTCAGGACGACCGCCACCATGTCCTCGTCGATCACCTTTCGCAGGCCAACCTTCTCCGCATTTTCGGATGGCACGTTGACGGTCATCTCGTTGTGCAGGATCTTGATCGTCAGGTATTCGCGCTTCTGGCCGAGCACTTCACGCTGCTCGCGCTTGACGACCGTGCCTGCCCCGTGGTGCGGGTACACCACCTTGTCACCGACCTTGTACAAGCCGCCTCCCCAGGATCGACGGTGTTCATTCACGAAGGCGCCGGCGGGTCGCAGCGACCGCCGGCGGAATCGGGCCAGTATAGCGAAGATCGTGTAAAAACGCCAACTTTCCAGGCATTTCTCGCCTCTAAGAGGGAAAGTCCCTGGAAAATCCGGGGTCGGACTTCAGATCCGGAGATACCTGTCGACGAGGTTGTGCTCCTGGAGGCGGCGCAGGCCCTCGCGGATCTCCCGGGCTCGGACCGCGCCGACGCCGTCGACTCCTTCCAGGTCCCGCTGCGAGGCGCGCACGATCGAGTCGAGCCCGTCCATCTTCGTCACGACGCGCCTGACCACGCCGTCGGGGAGCCGTGGGATGTGCGAGAGCACGCGGTAGCCGCGCGGCGACACCGAGTGGTCGAGCGGGTTCACCGTCGCCGGGTAGCCGATGACCGCGAGGAGCTCGAACTCGAGCAGATCCTGGTAGGGAAGCCCGGCCAGGGCGTCGAGTCCCTCGCGGGCCCGCTCGGCGCCACCCTCGGCGTGGTAGTCGGCGATCACGGCGGCCTTCTCGCGCGGCACGTGGCCGACGAGCTCCTCGAGCTGCATGCGGATCAGCCGCCCCTCCGTCCCGAGCTCGACGCAGTCCCGCTCGATCTCCTCAGCCATCCGCGTGTTCATCTCGGCGCGCTGCAGCACGACGAGGACGTCGTCGAGCACGACGGCGTTCTGGAACTCGAGCGCGGTCAGCCGCGTCACCACCTGCTCGAGCCGCTGCCGGTAGGTGTCGAGCGTCGCCAGCGCCTGGTTCGTCTTCGCCAACACGTCGGCGATCTGGTCGAGCTGGTAGCGGGCGTGACCCACGAAGACGGAGATCGTCGAGCGCTGCTGGGAGATCGAGATCACGAGCGCGTTCGTCTGCTTCGCGACGCGCTCCGCGGTCCGGTGTCTCGTGCCGGTCTCGGACGAGGCGATCTTCCGGTCGGGCATCAGCTGGACGTTCGCGACGGCGAGTCGCGTCAGGTCCGAGTTGACGATGATCGCGCCGTCCATCTTGGCCAGCTCGTAGAGGAGCTGCGGGGTGAACGGCTGGTCGAGCGAGATCCCGCCGGAGAAGAGGAAGGCGAGCTCGGTGGGCTCGCCGACGACGATCAGGGCGCCCTCGCGCGAGCGGATGATGTCGTCGATCCCCTGGCGCAGGTCCGTACCGGGGGCGACGCGCTTGATCGCCGCGAGCAGCTCGGGATCGCGGCGCGGATCGTCCTCGGACGGAGTGCGCGTGAAGCCGAGCGGCGAAGCGCCCCGCTCGTCCCGCCTAGCTGTCTTCTCCTCTCGCTGCATCGAGACCCGCGCCGATCGCCTGTTTCAGGGTTTCCGCCTGCTCGACGCGCAGTTTGCCACGAGCGGGCGTGCCGGCCGGAGCGACCACTCCGTCGAGGCCGAGCTTGCCACACTCCTCGAGGCGCCGCTCGCTCTGCGCCGCCGGCCGCAGCCGTCCGGTCAGGCCGATCTCCCCGAAGGCCGCCGTCCGCTCACGGACCGGCGCGCCACGCGCGGCCGAGGCGATCGCGAGCGCGACCGCGAGATCGGCGCCGGGCTCGTCGATGCGCACGCCGCCGGCCACGTTCACGAAGACGTCGGCCGTGCCCAGCGCGACGCGGGCGTGGCGCGACAGGACGGCAACGATCATGGCGAGCCGCTTCGGGTCGACGCCCGTCGCCACGCGCCTCGGCATGGCGAGGTCGGTGGGCGTCACGAGGGCCTGGATCTCGAGGAGCAGAGGTCGCGTCCCCTCGAGCGCGCACGCGACTGCGGCGCCCGGCTCGCCGCCGACGGTGCGGCCGAAGACCTCGGAGGGGTCCGGGACGCCGGTGAGCCCCTGCCCCGTCATCTCGAACACGCCGAGCTCGTTCGTCGAGCCGAAGCGGTTCTTCACTGCCCGCAGGACGCGATGGGCGTGGTAGCGGTCGCCCTCGAACTGGAGCACGCAGTCGACGAGATGCTCGAGGACGCGCGGCCCAGCGACGGCGCCGTCCTTCGTCACGTGCCCGACGAGGACGGTTGCCACTCCCGTCTCCTTCGCGACGCGCAGCAGCCGCCCGGCCGCCTCGCGGACCTGCGCCACCGACCCCGGCGCCGAGCCGAGCTCGGACGAGAAGAGCGTCTGGACGAGGAGCGCGCGGCGTCCGCCGCGCGAGACGGCCGCGAGCGCGGTGAGCAGGAGCGTCGACTTGCCGACGCCGGGCTCGCCGCCGACGAGGACGAGCGAGGCCGGCACGATTCCGCCTCCGAGGACGCGGTCGAGCTCGGGAACGCCGGTCGAGATCCGCTCGGCCTCTTCGGCCGTGACGTCGACGAGCCGCAGGATCGGCCGCGTCTCGCGCGCCGCTCCGTGCGCCGGCGGGGGGATCTCCTCGACGAGGGTGCCGAACGCGCCGCAGCCCGGGCAGCGGCCGAACCACCGCGCGGCGGCGTAGCCGCACTCCGTGCACGCGTGCTGGACGGCGACCTTGGCCATGACGGCGAGTGTAGAAGCGGGGTTGGACGAGGCTGTGCCCGGGTAGTCTCGATTGGGTGTCGAAACGCGGCGCGCTGCTCCTGGTGGTCGGTCTCGCGTTCCTCGCCTCCGGAGCGGCCAGGCCCGGTTCGACTGCGACGAAGCCGCCGCGCGCGATTCGCATCGGCGGCGTCGACGCCGTCTCAGCGATCCGTCCCTGGGACTACACGGGGCCGAACCCGGACGGCTGGTGGTGCCGCCCAGGCAAGTGCCGGAGCGTCGCGAACGGCACCGTCTTCGTCGACAAGGAGACGCGGCTGACCTCGCTCCTGCACGCGAAGATCGTGCGCCTCGACTTTCCGTGGGCCTTCCTCGAGCCGGCCCGCGGCCGGTACGACTGGAGCCGCGCCGACTACATCGTGCGCGCGCTCCGCAGGTACCGCCTCAAGATCCACGCCGTCCTCGCCTACACGCCCTCCTGGGCGGGGGAGACCGAGTCCTCGCCGCCGGCCGCCGCCGACTTCGCCGCCTTCGCGCGCGCGTTCGCCCACCGCTATCGCGGCCGGATCGCCTACTTCGAGCTCTGGAACGAGCCCGACCTGCAGCGCTACTGGGC
>VAYE01000272.1 GCA_005883235.1 Actinomycetota bacterium | reverse complement strand
ACTCGACCACCGGCTGGTACCCGATCACGGTGCCGTCGACCGTCCTCGCCGGCCTCGTGGCGAACAACGTGTACCAGAACATCTACTTCTCCACGAACCTCCAGTCCGTTCCCGACCTGACGACGCAGAACTGGTGGTACCGCGGCCAGTTCACCGCTCCCGCGACCAGCGCCGGCCAGGCCTACTGGCTCCGCTTCAAGGGGATCAGCTACCGGGCGCAGATCTGGCTCAACGGCACGCAGCTCGACGCGAACGCCGTCGGCACGATGGCCGCGCACGAGTACAACGTCACGAGCCTGATCCACCCGGGCGCGGCGAACGCGGTCGCGATCCTCGTCACGCCACCGCAGCACGGCTGCAAGGACCTCTCCTTCTGCACCGTCGACTGGAACCCGGAGGCGCCGGACATGAACGCCGGCCTCTGGGGCAAGACCTTCCTCGACACGACCGGGCCCGTCGCACTCCGCGACCCGTACGTGCAGACGACGCTGCCGCTCCCGGCGACGAGCTCGGCCGACCTGACCGTCTACGTCGACGCGATCAACACGACGAACGCGCCGGTGACGACGACGATCACCGGCACGATCACGAAGCCTCCGCTGACGCCGATCACGGTCAGCCAGACCGTGACGCTGAACGCCAACGAGCGGCGGGAGATCGCCTTCACGCCGGCGGCCTTTCCGGCCCTCCACGTCTCCAACCCGATGCTCTGGTGGCCGTATCAGTTCGGGAACCCCGACCTCTACCACCTCGCGGCGACCGCGACCGTGAGCAGCGCGACCTCCGACACGAAGGCGGTCGACTTCGGCATCCGCCAGTTCACCGACTACCGGACGGTCGTGAACGGCACGTCGTTCGTCGGCTACAAGGTGAACGGCGTCCCGATCTTCTTCCGCGGCGGCGGCTACGTGTGGGACATGCTGCAGCGGTTCGATCCCCGAAGCGACGCGACCACGATCCAGTACGTGAAGGACATGGGTCTGAACACGATCCGCTTCGAGGGCACGCTCGGCAACGAGAACCTCTACGACCTCGCCGACCGGCGCACGCGAGCGCCTTCCTCTGGGCGTTCGGCAGCGACCAGCCCGTGAGCGCCACGCACCTCGCGCAGTACAAGACGATCGCCACCAACCTGCACTGGCAGAACCCGACGCTCGACAACGTCGCGACATGGGCGAACGCGAACGCCGGCATGAAGATGGACGGCCCCTACGTCTGGGAGCCGCCGAGCCTCTGGTGGGACACGACGAAGGCCGGCAGCGCCTTCGGCACGACGGCGGAGGAGGGGACGGAGTCGCCGCCGCCGCTCGAGAGCCTGCAGAAGTTCCTGAGCCCGACGGACCTGTGGCCGATCGGCGCGGCCTGGAACTACCACGCCGGAAAGGCGAGGAGCGTCTTCGACAACATCCACTGGTTCACCGACGGCGTGAACAACCGCTACGGCACGACGACGAGCGCGGCCGACTACGCGAAGAAGGCCGAGCTCCAGAACTACGAGAACACGCGCGCGTTCTTCGAGGCCTGGAGCGCGCACGAGTTCACGCAGTCGTTCGGGACGATCTTCTGGATGCTGAACGGCGTCTGGCCGTCCGTGCACTGGAACCTCTACGACTGGTACTACGAGCCGGGCGGCGGCTACTTCGGCGCGAAGAAGGCGGACGAGCCGGTGCACATCGCCTACGACTATGCGAACCTCAGCATCCCGGCGAACGCCTCGACGCAGGTGATGACGCTCCCGGCCGTGAGCGGCCTGTCGACGACGTACTTCATCCGGCTCCAGCTCAAGGACTCGACCGGCGCTGTGGTGAGCAACAACCTGTACTGGTACTCGACGAGTCCCGACACCTTCGGGAACAAGAGCAACTGGTACTCGACATCGGTCCGGAACTACGCGAACCTCACCGGCCTCAACAGCCTGGCGACGAACTCGAGCGTCACGGCCGCGGCGTCGCGGACGGTCTCGTCCGGCACCGAGACGGTGACGATCAACCTTTCGAACCCGAGCGCGACGAACATCGCGTTCTTCCTCCGGCCGGAGGTGGTCGCGGGGAGCGGCGGCACCGAGGTGCTGCCGGTCACGTACACGGACAACTTCGTCTCGCTCTTCCCGGGCGAGTCGAAGACGATCACCGCCGTCTACCAGACGAGCGACCTCGGCGGGAAGGCGCCGTATCTGCTCGTACGTGGGTACAACGTCCCGACGACCTCGCAGGCGACGGGACCGCCGACCAGTACGGCGCGCTCGCGATCCTGAACGCGCACGGGATGCACGCGACCTTCTACGTGAACACGGGCTTCGTCGGCGACTCGACGCACATGAGCTGGGCGCAGCTCGGCGACCTGTACGCCGCCGGGAACGAGATCGCCGGCCACACGCTCACGCACGCGCACCTCAAGCACCTGAAGGCGGCCGACGCGCGGCACCAGGTCTGCGACGACCGCGTCAACCTCTACAACCACGGCTTCCAGCCGACCTCGTTCGCCTATCCGTACGGCGAGTTCGACAGCGGCGTCCAGCAGATCGTGCGCGACTGCGGGTACAACAGCGGCCGCGGCGTGTCGGGCGTCGACGGCCGGCGCACCTTCGCCGAGACGATCCCGCCCCTCGACGCCTACGCGACGCGCACGCCGCCCAACCCGAAGCAGGGGACGACGCTCGCGACGATCGAGAGCTACGTCACGGCCGCCGAGCAGCACGGCGGAGGGTGGGTGCAGCTCGTCTTCCACCACCTCTGCGACGGCTGCGACGCGTACTCGATCTCGCCGGCGACCTTCACGGCGCTCCTCGACTGGCTCCAGCCGCGCGCGGCGAGCGGAACGGTGGTGGAGACGACCGCTCAGGTGATCGGCGGGCCGGTGCAGCCACCCGTGCCGGGATAGGTCTTGACGTCGCGGGTGAGCTTCACCTAGCCTCGGTTGCGGTAACGATCTCCGGACTGGCCGAAGGGGCCAGTCTGCGGCGACCTCACCGGCCTCGCTCCGGAGGAAAGGAAGGTCGCCCATGTCCGTACTCCTCTCGCTCCGCAAATGGAGCCTCTTCGCTGCGATCCTCGCAGCGCTCGTGGTCGTGCTCGTCCCGAGCGCGCTCTCGGCGTCGGCCGCGCCGACGCCGCCGACGATCTGCCAGCGGCTGCCGACGTCGGGCCTGCTCCCTCCGGGCGCGACCGCCTCGACGCCGTTCGAGTTCTCGAACACGTGGCAGTGGTCGGCCAGCTCGGCGCACCAGCCGTTCCGCTGGGCGCTCGTCCGGCGTGACGGCGTCGTCGTCGCCGCGGGCTCGTCGGCGGGCGCCGGCGGCACGATCTTCGTGCCGCTCAACTACTACCGCTGGCAGGTGACGAACCAGGGCAACGTCGGTCAGTTCTGGACGGTCTGCTGGAGCTCGGGTCCGTAGCGTCCGGTGGAATGGCGGCGTGACGCCGCCTCGGATGGTCCCCGTCGAGTCGACGAGCATCGAGCTCGTCGGCTACGACGGGGACGCGCGCGAGCTCTACGTCCACTTCAGGCGCGGCCGGACGTACATCTACTTCGACGTGCCGCCGTCCGCGTACGCGGCGCTGCTCGAGGCGCCTTCGAAGGGGCGCTACCTGAACTTCGAGATCAAGCCGTACCACGAGTACCGGCGCGTCTGACCCGCGGTAGGGCGCGCGTGTTACAAGGGGGCGATGCGGCTGCTCCACGTCTCGGACTGGCATGTCGGGCGCCAGACCTACCGCTGCTCCCGCGTATCCGACCACGAGGCGGCGCTCGCGGAGATCGTCGAGCTCGCACGCGAGGCGCGGCCGCACCTCGTCCTCCACACCGGGGACGTCTTCGACGGCTTCAGGCCCGGCTATCCCGAGATGGCCTTCGCCGTCGAGGCGCTGGAAGAGCTCGCGGCGCTCGCTCCCGTCGTCGTGGTCGCCGGCAACCACGACTCGCCGGCGCTCTTCCGCCTCTTCGACCGACTGCAGGGTGCCGATCCGCGCATCCGCTTCGTCGACCGCGTGCGGCCGCCGCAGGACGGCGGCGTCCTCGACCTGCCCGGCGCGGACGGAGAGGTCGTCCGGATCGCCTTCCTGCCGTTCGTGCACGCGAACCGGATGGTCGACCGCTTCGAGGACGCGACGACGTGGACGGCGACCTACTCGGAGCGGATCCAGCGCATCGAGGAGGAGCTCGAGCGGGGCCTCGCCGCCGGCTACGACCCTTCGCGCCACGTCCTCGTCTTCGCCGCGCACCTCTACGTCAGCGGCGCGCGCTTCTCCGGGAGCGAGCGGCCGCTGCACGTGAGCGAGGCGTACGCGACACGGCTCCAGCGGCTACCGAACGTCTCGTACGCCGCGTTCGGCCACATCCACCTGCCGCAGCCGCTCCCGCGGCGCGGCGTCACCGGCCGCTACGCCGGCTCGCCGATCCCGCTCGACTTCGGCGAGGAGCGCGAGCAGAAGGAGGTCGTGCTCGTCGAGGCCGAGCCCGGCCGTCCGGCTGTCGTCACACCGGTTGCGCTCGAGGGCGGCCGGCGGTTGCGGACGATCGTCGGAACCCTCGACGAGATCCGCGAGGCGGCTCCGACCGTCGGAGACGCACTTTGCCGCGTGACCGTCTGCACGGACGAGCCCGTCCCGGACCTCGCTCGTCTGGTCGGAGAGCTCCTGCCCGCGGCGACGGTCGTCGAGATGAGCGAGGACTGCTCCGCGACGCGGCTCGAGGTCGTCGAGGCGATCGTCGACGACGCCGACGCGGAGCCCGGCTTCAGCGAGCTCTTCCGCGCCTATCTCGCCGAGCGGGGCACCCGCGGCGCGCGCGCGAACCGCGTCCTCCGGACCTTCGAGACGCTGGTCCAGGCGGTCGAGGCCGAGGAGACCGCGCGACTGCCCGACCTCGACGAGCTCCTCCTCGAGCGGGTGCGCGGCTCGTGAGACCGCGGCTGCTGCGCGTCAAGGGCCTGCGGAGCTTCCGCGCAGAGCGCGAGATCGACTTCGCCGACCTCGGCCTCGTCGCCGTCGTCGGGGACACCGGCGCGGGCAAGTCGTCGATCCTCGAGGCGATCACGTACGCGCTCTACAACGCGACGACGTGGGACCAGCGCGGCGTGAAGCAGCTCATCTCGGACGGCGCGACGACGATGAGCGTCGAGCTCGACTTCGCGGTCGACGGCCACGTCTATCGGATCGCGCGTTCGACCTCGCGCGGCGCGTACCCGCCGCCGTCGCACCAGCTCGAGTGCCTGACCGATCCGACGGTGCCGCCGCTCGACTCCGAGGACGCGATCAACGCGGAGGTGGCGCGGCTCGTCGGCCTCGACTGGGGCGGCTTCACCTCGGCCGTGATCCTCCCGCAGGGGCGATTCCAGACGCTGCTCCAGGCCTCGCCAGCCGACCGCACAGAGATCCTCAAGGGCATCTTCCGGCTCGGCGAGCTGGCCGAGGCGCGCGAGCAGGCGCGCGAGCTCGCGCTCGGCTACCGCGAGCCGCTCGACGACGTCCAGGCCGAGCGGGC